>DAAJ01000096.1:48988-49152 GCA_001701115.1 Bacteroidales bacterium GP2 | reverse complement strand
CGCATACGCGCTATGGCGCAGGACATCGTTAACGAATGGCATGCGCAGGGACGCACCCCGGAGAATGACGGCATCTTCATGCCACGCCTACGCCAGGAGATAAAGGAGCGTTGCAACCGCATCAGGGAGCAGCTCGCCCAGATGCCGCCCAAGCACGACATCGC
>DAAJ01000096.1:27062-48854 GCA_001701115.1 Bacteroidales bacterium GP2 | reverse complement strand
CTTACTGACGGATCCTCTGACCTCGCCAGAAGAATGGGAATATCAGAACTCGTTGTAGGTCTGACAGTCGTTGCTTTCGGCACATCCACCCCTGAGCTTGTAATCAGCCTGATTTCGGCATTGAAAGGCACAAGCGAACTTGCCATAGGCAATGTTGTGGGCAGCAACATTTTCAATATCTGCGGCATAATAGGCATTGTGGCGATGATAAAACCGATGAAAGTCAGCGAAACGATTATGAACAAAGAGATTCCGCTGGTATTCCTCTCTTCACTGGTTCTGCTAATCATGGGCAACGGACCTCTGCTCGATTCTGCCCCCGCAATGACCCTCACCAGAGTAGACGGATTGCTGCTGATGCTGTTCTTCGTCCTGTTCATGCGCCACACCCTGTCAGAAGCTAAAACAGGCAAGCCGGCTGAGAGCGGAGAACCGGAAGCCGGCGCCAAGCCACCTATGAAAACTGTAAAAGCGATTATTTTCGTGCTTGCCGGACTTGCCGGACTGATTTTCGGCGGTGACATTTTTGTTGACGGCGCTACCGGCATTGCAAAAGTGCTCGGGGTGAGCGATGCGGTTATTGCGTTGACAATTGTTGCAATAGGCACATCCCTGCCGGAACTTGCGGTATCCATAACCGCTGCGATAAAAGGGAAGCCGGAACTTGCCTTGGGCAATGTGATTGGCAGCAACATATTCAATATCTTCCTTGTGCTCGGAGCATCTGCAACCATTTTCCCTCTCAGCTTCGGAGCCATAGGCAATGTTGACCTGCTCACCCTGCTGCTTGCCTCCGCCCTGTTCTGGGTATTCAGCAGATTCTTCAAGATACGCACCATCACCCGCGTTGAAGGTTCGCTGCTCCTTTTAGTATATATATTGTACACCGTCTGGCTCATCGCCAACGCCTGAACAGCTTTTTAACGCGCTTCAAAATCCAATCCTCCTCTGAATTGTTTTAAATAGAAAAAACATTACAGTCATGGCAGATACCAATTTCATAGATTATGTAAAGATACTGTGCCGCTCAGGCAAAGGCGGCGCCGGCTCACGCCACTACCACCGTGCGAAATATGTACCCAAAGGGGGACCGGACGGCGGCGACGGCGGCAGAGGAGGGCATATCATCCTTCGAGGCAATTCCCACATGTGGACGCTCCTTCCACTTAAGTACCGCAGGCATATTTTCGCCGGCAACGGACAGAGNNGCGGTTCTGAAAACCGTTCCAGCGGCAAGGATGGCGAGGATGTGATAGTGGATGTTCCCTGCGGAACAGTGGTTTTCGATGCGGAAACTGGCGACTACCTCTGCGAAGTGACTGACGACGGCGAGGAGGTAAAGCTTCTTCGCGGAGGGCGCGGCGGTCTCGGCAACTGGCACTTCAAGAGTCCTACCAACCGCACGCCCCGCTATGCGCAGCCCGGTGAACCGGCTGTGGAAAAAGCTGTTGTACTCGAGCTTAAATTGCTTGCCGATGTAGGTCTCGTCGGATTTCCCAACGCAGGCAAATCAACCCTGCTTTCCGCCCTGAGTGCGGCACGTCCCAAAATAGCCGACTATCCTTTCACAACTATGGAGCCGCAGCTCGGCATCGTGGAGTACCGCGACAAGCAGTCATTTGTCATGGCTGACATTCCCGGAATCATTGAGGGCGCGAGTGACGGCAAAGGACTCGGCTTGCGGTTCCTGCGCCACATCGAGCGCAATGCCGTGCTCCTATTCCTTGTGCCTGCCGATGCCGATGACATTGCCAAGCAGTACAATATTCTGCTCGAAGAGCTTCGACGCTTCAACCCTCAGCTTGAGGACAAGCAGAGGATACTCGCTGTGTCAAAGAGCGATATGCTTGATGAAGAGTTGAAAGAAGAACTCGCAAAGACCCTGCCGGAAGGTGTTCCGTCGGTGTTCATTTCGGCGGTTACCGGTGAAGGTCTCACGGAGCTGAAAGANNCACGGCATTGCGCTCGATGTGGCGCAAAGATATGCTTTGGGGTGCCATTACCGATGAAAGCAACCGCATTGCCACTCCCTCAATCACCCATCGTCCTCTTGACAAGCGCCACAGGGTGCAGGAGGAAGACGAATTTATCTTCGAGCCTGAAGCACTGCCTGTTGACGAGGAGGAGCTCGACCTTGAAGATGAGGATTGGGATGAAGACTGGGATTACGGTGTAGACACCCTTGACAGTGAAGGCAACTGACCTGCTGCACCTGCCCGGAATCACGGCATTTTCCACCTTGCGGGACACCGGCTCACCTCATCTGCCCTACTCCGGATTTTCAACATGCTCTTATACCGGCGACCTACCGCAGCATTACGGGGATTGCCGCAACGAGCTTGCGCGTTCTCTCGGCATCGAGCCGGACAACATAGTATTCCCGCGACAGACCCATTCGCTTAACGTTGCTGTTGTGCGTGACCCAGCCGTGGCTCTTACAGAAACTGACGCGCTTGTCACCGACCGGCATGGGATTGCACTCGGCATCCACACAGCCGATTGCGTGCCTTTAGTTCTCGCCGATATCAAAGCTGGAGTAATAGGGGCAGCGCACAGCGGATGGCGTGGTGCCGCAGGAAACATCGCCGCGCTGACGGTGGAAAAGATGGTGGCCCTCGGCGCAGATCCCGTAAATATCCATGCAGCGATGGGTCCGTGCATCTGCCCGGAGTGCTTTGAGGTTGGAGAGGAAGTTGCAGCGCAGTTCGAGCAGTTTGGAGCAGTAGTCCGCACCTCTGGCAAACCGCACGTAAACCTCCCTAAAGCCGTTACCGCGTCACTTGTCAATTCCGGTGTGCCAAGGCAAAACATCGCCGCCCCTTGCGGCTGTTCGCGCTGCGACNNCTGCGACTGGAAGCATTTTTTCTCCGCCCGCCGGCTCGGAGTGGAATCAGGACGCACCCTCACGCTCATTATCCTGCGCTGATTCACTGCTATCACACCTCTTTTTTGTAATTTTGCAACACAAAAATCGCTCCAATGGCTACATTAGACAAAATGCAGAAATGGGCTGGCGACCTCCAGCAGACGCTCCTGAGCCTCGTTAAAATCCCCTTGAAATCAAGGAAACCATCCGCTTTGCCGGAAAATCTCAGGAATCCCGATGAACTGGTGATACTGGCTAACGGACCTTCGCTGAACAAGACAGTCACCGACCACCGAGACTTCATTGACTCAAGGACCCTACTTGCGGTAAACTTCTGCGCCACCTCGCCCATGTTCACCGAACTGAAACCGGAGCTTTACCTCATAGCCGATCCCCTCTTCTGGATTGTGGATGAGAAAAGGGAATCGCTTTTCGGCGCACTTGCTGAAAAAACCGACTGGAACCTGCACCTATTCATGCCCTCCCGCTCAAAGGTCGACACCAAATGGCAGGAGATGCTCAAAAAGAATCCCAACATAACGGTGCATATCTATAACACCACCCCTGTTGAGGGCTTCAAATCCTTTACTGACTTCGTTTACCGCAAAGGCATCGGAATGCCGCGCCCGCATAATGTCCTCATCCCCTCAATTGCAATGGCGCTGCGGATGCCTTTCAAGAAAATATACCTTGCCGGAGCGGACCACTCATGGTTGCCGGAAATCACAGTGACCGAAAACAATGAAGTGCTCATGCACCAGAAGCATTTCTATGACAAAGGCACATCCAAAGCCGACACCGTGAAGCAGGAAAACCTTTCAACGGCACGGCTTTATACCATCCTGTACCACATGCACGTTGCATTCAAGGCATATTTCACCTTGCGCGACTTCGCTGCAAAGCTTGGCAAATCAGTAATTAACATCACCCCCGGAAGCTATATTGACGCATTTGAAAGAATGAAACTAACAAAGAACACCGGCAACCGTGACGGGATTGTCATACAGGCTCGTTCCGGTTCAACACGCATGCCATCCAAAATACTCCGCGCATTCGGCGGAGAAACCCGCATTATCGACATTATCATTGAAAAAATAAAGAAGTCGTGCCCGGGCAAAACCATTGTAGTCGCCACTACCGACAATCCCTCCGACAATATTATCGCCGACATTGCAAAAGCGCACAAGGTTGAGTGCTTCCGTGGCAGTGAGGATGATGTGCTTGCACGTTTCATAGGTGCCGCGGACAAATTCGGGCTTGACCGCATAATCCGGGTTTGCTCCGACAATCCATTCATGCAGACCGACACATTCCAGGAACTATTTGACGCGCAGGCAGCAAGCGGAGCAGATTATGTTGCTTTCGCTTTCCCGGACGGAAGACCGACCATAAAATCCCACCTCGGGCTATATGCCGAACTTGCAACTGCCGACGCGCTCCGCAAGGCGGCTGCCGCTACCGGTGAAAAGCTCTACCATGAGCACGTGACCATATACCTATACACCCATCCGCAGGAGTTCAAGCTCGAGTTCCTGCCGCTCCCTGAGTTTTTGCAGACACGCACCGACCTCCGGCTCACTCTTGACACACCCTCTGATTTTGCGCTCCTGCAGGAATTATATTCCAGGCATCTGACTGAAACCGGCGGGTCGCTGAAAGAGCTGATTGAACTCGTAGACTCGGAGCCGCGATACCACTCGGTGATGAAAGAAAACATAGCACAGAACGAAAAATGAGCAGCACATATATAATAGGCGAAATCGGGCAGAACCATAACGGCTCTGTTGACATTGCCAAACTGATTGTTGACCTTGTTGCGCGCCCGGTGCGTGACGAGGCTTGCAACCTTGACCTCCGCCCGATGGATGCTGTCAAGCTCACAAAGCGCGACCTCAAGGAGGAGCTTGCAGCATCGCAGATGAACCGCCCCTATAATTCGCCACATTCATTCGGCAAAACCTATGGCGAGCACCGCGCATTCCTTGAACTTTCCGATGAGGAGCACCTCGAAGTGTACCGCCACGCCAAAAGCATCGGTCTCGATTTCGTGGAAACGCTATGCTCAACAGGATGCCTCTCGCTGCTTAAACTGCTGACTCCGGACAAGCTGAAAGTGGCAAGCCGCGACCTCACCAACCTGCCCCTGCTGCAAGCTATGGCAGAAACCAGAATCCCGATCATCCTGTCCACCGGCATGGCTGGAAAAAAGGAACTTGACGACGCGCTTGATGTGATTACCCGCTACCATTCGGACATTGCCATCCTGCACTGCGTCAGCCAGTATCCCACGATGCCGGACAACCTCAACCTAAGCACCATTACATACCTCCTCAAGCACTATCCGCAGTACACGATCGGATTTTCCGACCACACGATAGGTATTGCCGCTCCGGCGGTGGCTGTTGGCATGGGTGCGAAAATTATCGAGAAGCACATTACGGTGGACCGCCGAATGAAAGGCACAGACCAGCAAGGCTCCCTTGGTCCAGACGGCGTTAACCGCATGGTCAGGGACATTCGCCTTGCCGAGAGATGGTTAGGCTCGGAAGATTTGTACATAGACCCTGCCGTTGCTTCGGCTAAAATCAAACTTGAAAGGTCAATAGCCACTAAAAAAGCCCTTCCGGCAGGGCACATAATCACTGAAGAAGATATCCACCTGCTCAGTCCCGGCGATGGCTTCAAGTGGGCTGAGCGCTCACAGGTAATCGGCAAACCTCTCGCCTCGGCTCTTGACGCTGATGAAATAATTTACCCTCAATCACTTGCTTAAAACTATGCTGCCTAAACTTTTTATCACCGACATTGACGGAGTGTGGACCGACGGAGGAATGTACTACACCGCCGAAGGGGACGTTATGAAAAAATTCTGCGTAAAAGACGGCTGGGGAGTGATTTTCCTGCGCCACTACAATATTCCCGTTGCGATAATGACCGGGGAAAACACGCAGATTGTTGCTAAACGCGCCCAGAAGCTCAAAATAGACCGGTGTTTCCTTGGAGTTAAAGACAAACTGTCGCTTGCGCGCCAGGTGTGCGATGAAATGGGCATCACGCTTGCCGATGTGGCATTTATAGGTGACGATGTCAACGACCTGCCGCTGCTCCGCGCTGTAGGGTGCAGCGGATGCCCCTCAAACACACCTGATTACGTCAAGGCACAGGTTAAGCACGTTGGTACAGTGCATGGAGGGCAAGGGGCATTCCGTGAATTTGTTGAAACCATCCTCGCTGAAGAATCCCTCCTTCTCCCGGCTATTGAGGCTTGCGCCTGCAAGTAACATAGCACCGCCATACTGTACGGAGCGGACACATTGTCCGTTTCCGTACACTTGTTTTTAGTAGCCTTTATCTGATTATCAGACCATTGCGGTTTTGGCACGGTTTATGCTATATATTTATGGCAAATAACTACGCGAAAAAATTATCCGACAATGGACAGAGAAATACCCAAAGAAGAGCGCCAGCGCGCAAAAAGAAAAGCTCTAATCAAGTGGAGCGTGATTGCAGGAAGTGTTATTGTTGTAATAGGTGTGCTGCTTTCACTCATCCGCAAGAGCGTGAATGAATCCGACCTCACAATCGTTGAAGCCGACAAAGGCACTATCGAGACATCGGTAAGCGCCTCCGGCAAAGTCGTGCCCGCATTCGAGGAGATTATCAACTCCCCTATCAGCACAAGAATCATGGAAGTCTACGCCCGCGAAGGTGACAGCCTTGTAGAGGGCACTCCCCTGCTCCGCCTCGACCTCCAGAGCGCGGAAACTGAGATAAACCAGCTCCATGACCAAAGGAGAATGAAGCAGCTCGACCTGGAGCAGCTACGCCTCAACAACCATACCGCTCTCTCAAACATGGAGATGCAGATAAAGGTGAAGGAGATGGATGTTAACCGCAAAAGGGTGGAAGTGGCTAACGAGCGCCGCCTTGACTCGCTTGGCTCCGGAACCGGAGACAGGGTGCGTGAGGCTGAACTCGCTTACAATACCGGAGTGCTTGAGCTGCAACAGCTGCGCCAGCAGTTCGCAAATGAAAAGCAGGTGCGCGACGCCTCGCTGAAATCAAAGCAGCTCGAACTCGATATTTTCGACAAAGATTTCGCACAGAAAAACCGCACGCTTGAAGATGCGCGCATCCGTTCTCCAAGAGCTGCAACACTCACCTATATAAACAACCAGATCGGACAGCAGATCGGCACCGGTGAGAAAGTAGCTGTGATTTCCGACCTCTCCCACTTCAAGGTGGATGCCGACATAGCCGACTCATACGGCGAAAAAGTGAGTGTAGGCAGCCGTGCGGTGGTAAAGATTGGCAAGACACGGCTTGAAGGCACGGTCAGCAACCTCACCCCTCTTAGCAAAAACGGCATAATCTCATTCTCAGTAAAGCTCAACGAGGACGACAACGACCGCTTGCGCAGCGGACTCAAGACCGATGTGTACGTCATGTCAGACATCAAGGATGAAGCTGTGAGGATTCCCACCGGCACATATTTCAAAGGTCCCGGCGACTATGAGATGTGGGTGCAGACCGGCGAAGGCGACCTTGAAAAACGGTATGTGCGCCTCGGCGACAGCAACTTCGAGTATGTGGAGGTTGTGGAAGGCATCAAGCCGGGCGACAAGGTCGTTATCTCAGACATGACAATTTTTGAGAATTCAAATAGGCTCAAATTGAATCGTGATAAATAATAACTCATTAAAAAACAAACAAAAAAAGACAGACATGGCAATCATTTCAGTAAAAAATGTAGGCAAGGTGTACCGCACCGACGAAATCGAAACCACCGCACTTGAAAATGTGAACCTCGATGTGGAGAAAGGCGAATTTCTTTCAATCATGGGACCTTCAGGTTGTGGCAAATCAACACTTCTGAACATTATAGGTCTGCTTGACAACCCCACAAGCGGAAAGATTGAAATAAACGGCACAGCAACCGACAAGATGAAAGACCGCGAGCTCGCCGCTTTCCGCAACTCAAACTTGGGATTCGTGTTCCAGAGCTTCCACCTCATCCCGTCGCTGAATGTGATGGACAATGTTGAACTCCCGCTGATTTACCGCTCTGGCTTGAGCGAAAAAGAGCGCAAGGAAAGAGTAAAGGCAGTGCTTGAAAGAGTAGGGCTCGGTCACCGCATGCGCCACATGCCCTCCCAGCTCTCAGGCGGTCAGTGCCAGCGTGTGGCAATCGCCCGTGCAATAGTCGGCAACCCCGAAATCATCCTTGCGGACGAACCTACCGGTAACCTCGACTCAAAAATGGGTGCAGAGGTGATGGGTCTCCTGCACCAGCTCAACAAAGAGGATGGCAGGACTATAGTGATGGTAACTCACAATGAGGAACAGGCTCGCCAGACAGACCGAATTGTAAGATTCTTTGACGGAAGACAGGTACAGTAATGAAACAGATAATAAACGAACTCAAAGCGCAGCCGGTTATCGCCTGGGTGACGATACTCGGTACGGCACTCGCCATGTTCCTCATCATGATTGTCGTGATGCTGGATCAGGTGAAGGTTGTTTCAATGGCGCCGGAAAGCGACCGCGACCTTTACTTATATGCTACCCGCGGGCAAGCGTGGAGCACCGACACGGCAAACCATATGTCAGCCCAATCGGCGATTGGAGAACCTATGATTGACAAGATATTCCGTCCGCTCACCACTCCAAAAATGATGTCTGTATTCAACAAGTACGTTGACGAGGCAAGTGTAAGCGCGCCCGGAGTACCGGCATTCACCTGCGACATGAGGGCTACTGACGCTAACTTCTTCAGACTCTACGATTTCAAGTTCCTTGCCGGAATGCCATACGATTCCGCGGCAGTAATTTCCCATTTCAAAAAAGCCGTGATAACCAAGAGCATTGCCGAGGCGACATTCAAAAGCGTAAACGGTGCGGTTGGCAAGGACATTTTCATTAACGACGTGCCTTATACAGTTACAGGCGTAGTGGACAATGTTTCACCGGTAACTTCTAAAGCATACGCCCAGGTATGGACACCGCTGCCATACGAGGAACCTGACGAATGGTCAATTCAGTGGGGTTTGGGCGGCTATGCGGTTGTAATGCTCGCAAGTGATAAAAAAAACCTTGCCGAGATTAAACGTGAGGTAAAAACAAACCTTGCAAAATACAACGCAGAAAAGGCTGCTGAAATGATAGAAAACGATCTTGGAGGAGGACCTTACACTCACATAGAGAGCACTTACGGTCAAGATTTCAAGCTTCCCGACATGGCTAAGGAAAGAAGAAGCCAGTATCTGCTTTATGTAATCCTTCTGCTGATTCCCGCAATCAACCTCAGCACCATGACCCGCAGCCGCCTTGCTTACAGAACAAGTGAAATAGGCGTGCGCCGCGCGTTCGGAGCTCCCCGAAGCAGCATTGTGTTCGGAATCATCACCGAGAACCTCATAATCACCCTTATAGGTGGTGTCCTTGGGCTTATCCTTTCATGGATTTTCGGCGGGATGTTCTTTGACTCCATCTACTCCGCCGGGTGGTTCACTACCTACAACACTGCAGTCACTCCGGGTGCTGAAGCGCTTTTTGCATGGAGCACCTTCTTCTATGTGCTTGCATTCTGCTTCATCCTCAACCTTATAAGCAGCGGCATACCGGCTATCCGCGCCAGCCGCATTAATCCTGTTGACGCCATCAGCGCCAAAACCAAATAAACTGTTACACCGATAAGATATGAAACGTAAACTTCTTAAACAGATTCGCCACGAATGGCGCTCAAACCTGTGGATGGGCATAGAGTTGCTTATCATTAGTGTGATAGTGTGGTTCGTGACCGATTACCTGTATGCCATATACCAGACAATCAGCGAGCCTAAAGGGTATGACATCGAAAACACCTACATCATGGCATTCGGCACCTATCCTGAGGACAGCCCCAAATATGTTGAGTTGGGCGAAGATGCGAATATGAGGAACGCAGAAGACCGCCTCGCCATAGCGGACGCTATCCGCCGCCGCCCCGATGTGGAGACTGTAAGTTTCTCAACCGGCATGGAACCCGGATTCATGAACTATAACGGAATGTCACCGACCGTAAACGATAATGATAGCGTAAGGCTCTCCGTCAGGGCAGGCTTTATGACTCCCGAACATATAAAAACCATAGGAATCAAGGCTAAAGACCCGAAAATTTCCCAGGACCAGCTGGTGCAGATGCTCCGCGACGGAAAAGCGTTGATTTCAGACTTCAACTCCGATGACAAAAACCATCTTCCTTACCCCATGGAGCCTGAATCACTCATCGGCTCAAGGCTCGGCGCTTATGGGCAGAACTTTGAAGTAGGTGCTGTTGTGGAGTATATGAAGCGAATAGACACCGAACTGTACAAAAAGGATATCGTGATGATATTGCCGCTCAACGAAAACGACCCGGCAATCACAAACCGGGCGAGGAATGTCAGCATCCGCGTAAAGCCTGATGCAGCAAAGAAATTCATTACGAACTTCAACCAGGACCGCGAAAAGCAATATATCCGCAACAACACTTATGTTAAGTCAATCAAGTCATACAACGAGGTGTACGAAAATTCTACCCATGATATGAATGTGACAAAACGCAAATATGTCGGCTGCATGGCATTCATGCTTGTGAGCGTGTTTCTTGGGCTGCTCGGCACATTCTGGTTGCGTACACGCCAGCGCGTTCCTGAAATTGCAGTGCGCAAAATCAACGGTGCCTCAAATTCCTCCATTGCCATGCGCCTTGCATCAGAAGGCATCTTCCTGCTGACACTTGTCACACCGTTTGCTATCGTGTGCGACTGGCTGATATGCCATTACGAACTCAACGAAAACATCCGCTATGAATTCTTCGCTCCCGCCCGGTTCATTATCACCGTCATTTTAACATACGTGATGCTGGTTGTGACAATACTTATAGGCATTGCCTTCCCGGCATGGAAAGCTGTGAAAGTGCAGCCTGCAGAAGCGCTCAAGGATGAGTAAGCGGGTGACATACATGTAAAATCAAATGATGAAACATATATTTAACGAGCTGAAACAACAACCGCTTATCAGTGCGATAACGGTTGTTGGCACAGCGCTCGCAATTTTCCTCATAATGGTGGTTGTGATGCTGCAGCAGGTGAAAATCGCAGATTTCGCGCCTGAGAGCAACCGCTCCCGCATGCTCCATTGGACCTATTGCAGTATCACAAATGCCTCATGGGATAAAGATGACTCTGCAAACGCACCGATGAGCTACCGCACATTCAACCAAATGTTTGATGAGCTTGAAAATGTTGAGGTAGTCACTGCTTATCAGAATCTCCTGCTTACCCAGTCTGCCGGAATGAAAGGTGAAACTTCAGTTTCAGTAAAATCAAGACCTACCGATGCTAACTATTTCAAGGTGTTCGACCTGCAGTTTATCAATGGAGCGCCATACACCGATGCCGACTTTCATAGCGGGTTGCCGAAGATTGTAATATCTGAATCGGTCGCACGCAAGATTTTCAAGAGCACAGATGTAGTGGGCAGGGAAATACTGCTGAACATGGCTCCATTTCAAATTGTCGGAGTAGTAAAGGATGTAAGCAAACTCGCTACTTTTGCTTATGCAGACGTGTGGTATCCTTTCACTGCTGCCGGTATAGAGCGCGATATGTGGAATGACGGCTATCAAGGTATGATTAGTGCTACAATTCTTGCACCTTCCCGCAGCGATTTCCCGAAAATACGTGGGGAACTTGACCGCAGGATTGCAGCCCTCAACACTACAATGAAAGAAGCAGACGGATATCAGTTCATTACCCGTAACCGCCCCTATGATCAGGAGAAGCAGGTTGCCGGTACATGGGCTAACGTTGAACCGGATGTAGAGAAAGCCCGCCACGAAAGGTGGATTATTTACATAATTCTCGTTATTGTGCCGGCAATCAACCTCAGCTCCATGACAAGAAGCCGACTAAGCAAACGCAAGGCAGAAATTGCCGTAAGACGTGCGTTCGGAGCAAGCTCTGCGAATATCGCAGCGAGTATTGTTGTGGAAAATCTTATTATAACATTGCTTGCGGGAGCGGTTGGATTGCTGGTGTGCCTGATTTTCGCTTGGCTATGCGCGCCATACCTCTGGAGCACCTCCGGGCTTAAAGTGAACCTGGGCATGATTATGCAATGGAGCACCTTCGGCTGGGCAATACTATTCTGCTTCATCCTCAACCTGCTGTGCAGCCTGCTACCCGCATGGAGCTCGTCAAGGGAAAGCATTGTAAATTCACTCTCAGGCAATAACCGTTAAACTGAAAGGATTATGAAAAGAAAACTTTTACGGCAGATGCTCAATGAGTGGAGCTCAAACATCTGGATTGTCATAGAATTCATAATTGTCAGCGTTGTCGTCTGGTATATTTGCGACTATTTCTATGTCACATATTCGGTTTATAACAGTCCCCTCGGATTCGACTCAAGCCACTGCTACAAAATCACTTTTCAGGAGTTGACTGACAAGAGCCCCGATTTCATCCCGGACCGTACTTATGAGGAGCAGATTGCTGACCGACATACACTGATAGACCGCCTGCGCCAGATGCCGGAAGTGGAGTATGCGAGCTATTCAAGCAATTCATACCCCTATAACTTCAACAATAGCAACACGAAGCTGGTATACAGCGATAGTGTTTACGGAAATGGATTGCAGCGATTTGCCGACCCGGATTTTGTTAATGTTTTCCGGTACCGTGGCATCAATGGCGAAAGTTCTGAACAGCTTGCGGAGGAAATGAAGCAAGGTAAATATCTCGTTAGCGAAAACTTCTTTGTCCGATATAGTGTAGATGACACAGAGCATTCTTTATCAAAACTGGATAAGAATAAAATTTATAGCGATAATGATTCGACTATAGGTGAAAAAATCGGCACTCCTGTTATTCCGGTTCGATACTCTGACAACAGTAATTGGAGCAAGTTTATGCTTGCATCAACTGCGATATATGGCGATGAAGGAGTGATGGGAACCAACGAACTTTGTATACGGGTTAAAGACAATATGGACAAGGATATTGTTGAGAAAATCATGAAAGAAGGTCTGAACAGATTTCATGTCGGCAACTATATCATTACCGATGTCACATCTTTCGATGATTTGCGCGACAATTTTCTGAGAGAAGATAATGAAAAGATACGCAACTACTGTGTAGGGATGGGATTCCTTCTGCTGAACATCTTCCTCGGTCTGCTCGGCACATTCTGGTTCCGCACCCAGCAGAGGGTACAGGAAGTTGCCTTGCGCAAGGTCACCGGAGCTACATCGACAGAAGTATTCACCCGCCTCATCAGTGAAGGATTGATCATGCTCGCGATAGCAACGCCATTTGCTGTGGCAATAGACATTGTCATTACCCACTATGAGCTGAACCAGTATCTGGACGGATACCTCGTGTGGAACCGCCTTGCTATATGCGCCATAGCAACCTTCTGCTTCATGGCTCTGATGGTTGTCGCCGGAATACTCTTCCCCGCAATGATTGCAAAGAGAGTCCAGCCTGCCGAGGCACTGAAAGATGAATAAATATATGCTATATATGAAAAGGACATTAATATTAATCGCACTTTTAGCTTCTATAGTTTCCCCGGGAAGAGCCGAAACCATTCGGCTCACCCTGGAGGATGCGATACTCCGTGCACGCTCAAAGAGTGTCGACGCCGCAGTGGCGCTCAACGAGCTCCGCAGCTCTTACTGGCAATACCGCACCTACCGCGCCGACCTGTTGCCGGAAGTCAATTTCACTGCTACAGTGCCATCCTACCGCAAGCAGTACACATCCTACATGAATGACCAGGGCAACTACTCATTCGTGCCAAACAACTTCCTGCAGATGAGCGGCGAGCTTTCGCTCCAACAGAAGATATGGCTTACCGGTGGCACCCTGTCGCTTAACAGCTCCGTTGATTTCCTCAGGCAGCTGAGCGGCGACAAGTATAACCGCTTCATGTCAATACCTATTGCGCTGACTCTCAACCAACCGATTTTCGGCGTGAACACAGTGCGCTGGGACAGAAGAATCGAGCCTGTGCGCTACGCTGAGGCTAAGGCGGGATTTCTCTCGGCTACAGAAACGGTGGCAATGTACACCATAAACTACTTTTTCAACCTGCTAATGGCGCGCGAAAATGTAGAGATTGCCAAGCAAAACCTTGAAAACGCCACAAAGCTCTATGAGGTTGCAAAAGAGAAACGAAAAATGGGTCAGATAAGCGAAAACGACCTGCTGCAGATGGAGCTGAACCTGCTCAACGCCAACTCTGACCTCACCAGCAGGCAAAGCACTTTCAAGAGCCAGATGTTCACCCTCCGCTCGTACCTCGATTACGGCGAGGATATCGATATTGAACCGGAAGCGCCAGCAAATGTGCCTCATATCGACGTGACCTTCGCGGATGCCCTCGAGCGCGCGCTATCAAACAACAAATTCGCAAAGAATGTGCGCCGCCGCCAGCTTGAAGCTGACTATGAGGTGGCAAAGGCTAAAGCAAACATGAGGGAAATCAACTTGTTCGCGCAGATAGGCTACACCGGCACAGACCATACGTTCGGCGATGCATACCGCGGGCTGAAAGACAACCAGATCGTGCAGATTGGATTCAGCATACCTATCCTTGACTGGGGCAAGCGCCGTGGCAAGGTCAAGGTTGCGGAGAGCAACCGCCAGGTTGTAGAGAGCAGGCTGCGCCAGGAGACCCAGAACTTCAACCAGGACCTTTTCATACTCGTTGAGCGTTTCTGCAACCAACAGGAGCAGGTTGTCATAGCCGACAAAGCTGCGGCAATTGCACAGAAACGCTACAACACCAATGTAGAGACATTCCTTATCGGCAGAATCTCGACCCTTGACCTAAATGACTCACAGGTAAAAAAAGATGAGAGCCGCCAGCAGTACATAAGCGAATTGTTCAACTACTGGTATTATTTCTACCAGTTGCGCTCACTCACCCTATGGGACTATGAGAAGGGCACAGGCATAGATGCCGATATTGACAAAATAGTAAGGAACTAATCTTTCATTATATATTGCCCATATACTGATCTCTATGCTGTCCAAGCACTGTCCCGCCGCCTACATGCGGGGCGGTGCTTCGGCAGTAGATAGACCTACAAAGCCATTCACTATATATCCGATAAATTTAAAGTTCACGGGCGATTTTTCGGCTTTTTTGTACGGGATTCGCCCGTGAGTATTATCTTTGCACCACTATGATTCTGATTGTTGACGATGATAAATCCATAAGGCTCTCCCTCGGATTGCTCCTGAGGCGCGCCGGGCATGAGGTCACGGCAGTAGAGTCGCCGGAAGAGGCACTGTCGGTTGTACGCTCCGTGCAGCTGCGCCTGATTATAATGGACATGAATTTTTCCCGCACAACTACCGGCGAAGAGGGACTTGAACTGCTCCAGAAATGCAAGATATTCCAACCGGACACCCCGGTAATCCTCATTACTGCGTGGGGAAGCATCCCACTTGCTGTTGCCGGAATGCAGGCTGGCGCTTTTGACTTCATCACCAAGCCATGGAATAACCAGCTGCTGCTGCAACGCGTTGAAACCGCATTGTCGCTGAGCCGTGAGAAAGAGGAGGCGCAAATATCCACCACAAAATTTGACCGCAGCGGCATAATCGGCAAAAGCCCTGCAATAACCGGAGTGCTTGAAACCGTGGAGCGCGTTGCGCCTACAAACGCCCCGGTGCTAATACTCGGCGAAAACGGCACCGGCAAGGAACTCATTGCACATGCCATCCATGCAAACAGCCCGCGGGCTAAAGGTCCGTTCGTAATGGTAAACTTAGGCGGCATATCCCAGTCGCTTTTCGAAAGCGAGATGTTCGGTCATACCAAAGGGGCGTTTACCGGAGCGGTTAACGCACGCAAAGGACGATTTGAACTTGCCGACACCGGCACAATCTTCCTTGATGAAATCGGCGACCTCGACCCGGCATCGCAGGTGAAGATGCTTCGAGTGCTGCAGCAGCACACATTTGAACCGCTCGGCGACAGCCATCCGCGCAAAGTTGACATCCGTGTGGTGTGCGCCACTAACGCTAACCTGCCGGCTATGGTTGCCGACCGCACTTTCCGCGAAGACCTTTACTACCGCATCAACCTCATAACCCTTAAACTGCCGCCATTGCGCGAAAGGAGGGAAGATATACCGCTTCTTGTGAACCATTTCGCCCGCATGAATGCAGAAGCTGCCGGAATTGAGGTTCCTGAAATCACCTCCGATGCAATGACATGGCTCAGCAGGCAACCCTACCCGGGGAATATACGCGAATTAAAGAACCTTGTGGAGCGCACAATGATTGTTACCGGTGGAAACAGGCTGGACGCCGCGGACTTCAAAGCGTCCTCAATGACTGATGAGGCACCCTCCCCCGCTCCTAACCTTGCAGGCGCCACGCTTGACGACATAGAGCGGTCCGCTATCACTGGAGCGCTCGAAAAATTCAGCGGCAACCTCAGCAAGGCAGCCGAGGCACTTGGCATAACAAGGCAATCGCTTTACCGCCGTCTTGAAAAGTTCGGCATAAATCCTGAGAAATAGCCACTGCCTATGAGAGCCAAATGGATTTTCGCGCTGCTGGTATTATGGGTGCTTCTTGTCACCGTGCCGGTGATTTCTGTACCTAAGTTTATTGCAGGATTCGACACTATGCAGCTCCGCATAATCGGAGCAATAGCAGCCATTGTGCCACTGGTGCTTCTGTGGCTCCTATATGTAAACCTGCTGCATCCGATAAGCGCAATCAACAACGGCATGTTTCTTGTGCGTGCGCAGGATTTTGCCAGCCGCCTTGTGAAGGTGGGACAGAAGGATGCGGACGACCTTGTTGGAATGTTCAACAAAATGATTGACCGCCTGAAAGAGGAGCGCCTGAGAAACATCGAGCAGAACCATTTCCTGCAGCTGCTTATCCAGGCATCTCCGATGGGCATCATTATCTTCGACTACGACGGGAAAATAACAATGGCTAACCCTACAATGCTCAGCATGCTCGAACAGAGCGCAGGAGAAATTGAGGGTCATGCGATAAGTGATTTCAAGGGTGAAGTTGCAACTGCAATAGCGGAGACAAAACAGGGTGAAACACGCACTGTGAGGTTCAGCGACACCAAGATTGTGCGCATTTCGCGCCTTAATTTCCTCGAACTCGGCTTTGCACGCCCTTATGTCATGGTCGAAGTACTTACAAATGAGGTTATCAAGGCGGAGAAAGATGCATACGGCAAGGTGATACGCCTGATAGCCCATGAGGTAAACAACACTATGGCTGGTGTCAACTCAATGCTCGAGACCCTTTCCTTGATCATGGAGCAGGAAGCCGATATTGCGGAAGCGATAGAGAGCTGCCGCGAGAGGTGCGCAAGCATGAGTGAATTCATAACCTCATACGCCGACGTGGTGCGCATACCGGAAGCGAAACTCGACAGGCTTGAACTTAATGGAAGAATAGCGAGAATGATGCCTTTCCTTGAAGGGCTTGCCGGAGAAACTATCCACATACAATTCACCCCGGCAGATGATGAAGTGTTTGTGAAAGCAGACACTGTGCTGCTCGAACAGGTGATGGTGAACATCATCAAAAATTCAAAGGAAAGCATATTGTCCGCAAGCGGAGAGGGGGAAATAAAAATATCGGTGAAAGCACGACCCGCACGGATTGAAATCACCGACAACGGCGCCGGCATAAGCGGCGAAGCGGCTCACAGGTTGTTCTCACCATTCTTCTCCACCAAACGCGGCGGTCAAGGAATAGGTCTTATGATGGTCGGGGATATACTGCGGCAACATAACTGCCGGTTCAGCTTGCGCACAGACTCAACTGCGGTTGATTCATCCACCGCAAAACCTCTGACAAGATTCAATATCCAGTTTCCTTAGGCTTTGACCTCGGAGGGACAAAGCGCTTCATAGTTCACTGTGATGTACTTCTGGTTACGGCTTTTGGGATTATCATGCTCAGTCATAGCCAAGCGTCCATCCGATATCAATGGTCCGATATAAACCATCATAACGTTAGCTCTGCTTTTCAAACCCAAATGATGAATAATATCGGATAATGCCCTCGGTTCCATACAATATTCCAATATCTGCTGCATCCTCAATTCTCGCTTCTTCGGCACGGTGGAATGGTTTTCTTGTATGGTTTTCTTGTATGGTTTTCTTGTATGGTTTTCTTAGGAGATGAAAAAGCCAGTTTTAACACAACATAGTCCGGACGCGTTTCTTCCATAACTGTTGGCATAGGAAGACCCAAATATTGCCAGCCACTCACTATTTTATCAACTCCACTACCAGCTTTCTCAGCGCGCCCCAGACGCATAAACATTTTCTGAAGAATTGGGTTTCGGCAAATACTCCGCCCTCCTTCAAAATACTGTTGTTGTGACACTAACATCATACCAGGATTTCTAAACACCAACTCATCATCTGTCCGTTCCACAACTATATTTCCTACAGCACTAATATCTTGATGAACTATACAGTTAATAAGTGCTTCTCTGACAGCATCGTGCGCAGGAGTTTCCTCTTGCCTGATTCCATCCTTAATCATAAATGGTCGAGGTAATGCCTGTATCACCCGATTATATACCCGAATATAGAATTGGTAAAGATTCGCCTCCCATAATCCGTCGGGATATATACGGTGAGTCCATCTGATAGCAGCATCATCTGTTTCTACTTTCTCCCGGTAGTTCCTCCATTTGTATTTGCGAAAGCTGAATAGCTTTCCCAGAAACTTCCCGGGAATCCACCTCGAGCCGATTTAAACTCAATCTGCGCAGACTCTCCATGCCTAAGCAGATGCTCAAACATGGTTAGGTCAAGAGTAGCAATTTCAGTCATTTCCTTAGGCTTTGACCTCGGAGGGACAAAGCGCTTTCGCCACTTCTGAGAGCGCTTTGAGCAATCCGGCACGCGGCTGAGCTATGTTTAGGCGCATGAAGCCTTTGCCCTGAGAGCCAAACATTGTCCCGGAATTAAGCGCAAGCCCAACGGTATTTACAAAGAAGCTGACAAGCTCATCCTGGTCGAGTCCAAGCGCCCGGCAGTCAAGCCAAATCAGGAAAGAGGCTTCAGGACGGATAACTTTTATTGACGGACATTTCTCTGCAAAGAATTTTTCAACCGCTTCAATGTTGCCTTCAATATAAGGGAGAAGCTCATTGAGCCAAGGTTCACCATTGTTGTACGCGGCTTCTGTACCGGTCGTGGCTGTGAAATTAGGTGCCGAAAATTCATTTACCTCCAGCCAGTCATAGAAAGGCTTACGCAGCTCCGGGTTACGGACAACTGCCCATGAACTGACGAGACCGGGAATATTGAATGTTTTGGATGGCGCACCGAACGCAATTCCTACAGCGGCAGCATCCTCGCCGGCTTCAAGGAATGGGATATGGGGACGATTATAAAGCATGAGGTCGCCATGAATCTCATCGCTCACCACAACCACTCCATATTTTCTTGCGAGTGTGCCGACAGCTGCAAGGGTGTCTTTGCTCCACTGGATTCCAACCGGATTGTGAGGGTTGCAAAGAATCAGCATCTTGGGATGCTCAGTCGCGAATATTTTCTCAAGCCCTTCAAGATCCATCTTATACCCGGTTCCATCATTTGTCGGAATAAGCGGGTTTTCCACAACAACACGTCCATTTCCCTCAGTCACGATTCTGAACGGATGATATACCGGCGGCTGAATGACAACCTTGTCACCCTTTGAAGTGAAAAAGTTGAGCGCATACGCTATAGCCCTGACCACACCCGGCACAAATGTAAGCTCTTCACGCTTTACCTTGAAATTATGGCGGCGCGCAAGCCAGTTCTGTATAGACTGCCAGTAGCTTTCCGGAGTGGAGGCATAGCCGTAAATCGGATGGTTGAACCTGTCGGCGAGCGCCTGCCTGATTTCAGGGGCGGCGGCAAACTCCATGTCGGCAATCCACATAGGGGTTATATCCCCTCTGCCAAACAACTCTGTAAGCGCGTCATATTTCATTGCTCCGGTGCCCCGGCGGTTAATCACACAGTCAAAATCGTACTTTCCCATAACTTGAATATCGTTGCTTTTTTCTTTTGTATTGCAAAAGTACATATTTATACTATTTTAAGCAAATAATGGGGCATTTCAAAGGCTTTGCGGCGCTCCATCCTCCCTTATTTCGTCCATAAATCACAAGCTTTCGTACATATTTTGTGATTATGGCAATCAAATGGCTGGATATTAGACTTATTTCATATTTACGCTGATTCAGCACTTTTTCCATTGACTATTTATTCCGTTCAGTGTACTACATCGGTATAATATGCAACTTTTTGCACAGGATATTGTTTTTAAAGAAATAAGCATTAACTTTGCAGACAGAATGCGGGACGAGCAATCAATCACTCTCACGTATCGTCGCGCAAGTATTAACCCGAACAGCAGTTCAAAAACCACCCCTCTCACCTCCCCTTTACCCGACATTTTACAATAGCCAGCAGTACCGACATCATCACTACGGCGGCTCATCCGCGGATGCTTCCGCTATGCCCCGAAAATATGCGCTGCACGCTTAAAACTTATATCACACCAAAATTACCAAATGTACAACTACTCCGAACTTTCTGAGAAGCCGGTAGACCAGCTGAAAACAATCGCCGAAGGCTTGGGCATGAAAAAGACAGACAACGCTTCAGGCGATGACCTCATCAACTTCATCCTTGACCAACAGGCAATAAACTACGCAACCACAGCTGCTGAAAAACGCCGCAAAGCTGACAACAAGGAACCCAAAGAAGCTAAGCGCAAAGCACCAAAAGCGCCAAAAGCCAAGGAGAACCAGGAAGCAGAACAGCCACAGCAGCCCGCAGAGGAAACAACTGAAGCGTCTCCCGCACCGGAGGCTCCTGCTCCTAAAAAAAGAGGAAGAAAGCCTAAGGCACAGAAAGAGGCAGAAGCAAGGGAACAGGCGGCTGCAGAAAGCCAGAATGAGGAAGCACAGCCTTTGGCGCCCGCACAGGAGCATGCCGACAATGAGGAGGAGGCTCCTAAAAAAGAGGTAGAAGAATTACCTGCGCCAGAAACTACACCCAAACAGCCCGCTTCCTCTTTCTCGCGCTGTGAGNNCCCAACCAGCCGGTACTTGAACTTCCTGCGCCAAAAAAGGAGGATGTAAAAAAACAGGAACCGCAGCAGGACGCACAAGATAATAACGAACAGCAGCCACAGGAAGCACCTGAGCAGCAACCCATGGCTGAAAAGCAACCGCAGCAACAGGGTGAACAGCCGCAGCAACGACGCGATTTCCGTCCAAGAAACGGCGAATTCGGAGCATTCTTCCCTCGTTCTGAAGGACGCAGGTTCGTGCCGCGCTCACAGCGCGAGAAAGAGGAAGCGGCAGCCGCAGCAGCACTTGCAGCAGCAACGGCACCGATAGTAATTTCCGAGCCGTGGCAGGAAAAGCAACAGCAGCAACCACAACAGAAGCAGGGAAAAAAGAACAAGAACCGCAATAATAATAACAATAACAACAATCAGCAGAACCAGCAAAACCAGGCGGATAAATTCGGGAGAGCGCCCGTTGNNGCAGGAATCCCCATATAATTTTGACGGACTCATCCATGCCACCGGAGTACTGGAAATAATACCTGAGGGTTACGGATTCCTCCGTTCAAGCGACTACAATTACCTGTCCTCGCCAGACGATGTTTACGTGACTCCGCAGCACATCAAGAATTTCGGTCTTAAAACCGGTGACGTCGTAGAAGCAACCGTACGCCCACCCAAAGAGGGCGACAAATACTTTCCTCTTACAAATGTCCTCAGCGTCAACGGGCGCTCTCCCGAATTTATCCGCGACAGGGTTCCTTTCGAGCACCTGACCCCTCTTTTCCCCGACGAGAAATTCAATCTCACCGGAGGACG
>DAAJ01000096.1:0-26990 GCA_001701115.1 Bacteroidales bacterium GP2 | reverse complement strand
ATTCTTGATGTGCTGCGGAGTCACGCTGAAAGATATAGCAAATGCTATTGCCGAAAACCATCCCGAAACATACATCATGATCCTGCTCATCGACGAGCGCCCGGAAGAAGTTACCGACATGAGCCGCAGCGTTAATGCAGAGGTTATCGCCTCTACATTTGATGAACCGGCTGAACGCCACGTTAAAATTGCCGGGATAGTGCTTGAAAAAGCGAAACGCCTTGTGGAGTGCGGACATGACGTTGTGATTCTCCTTGACTCAATTACGCGCCTTGCCCGAGCTTACAATACTGTATCACCGGCATCCGGCAAAATCCTTTCAGGCGGTGTAGACGCAAATGCCCTCCAGAAACCTAAGCGCTTCTTCGGTGCCGCAAGAAACATTGAAAACGGAGGTTCGCTTACAATCATCGCAACCGCACTCACTGAAACCAGCTCTAAGATGGACGAGGTGATTTTCGAGGAGTTCAAAGGCACGGGCAACATGGAGCTGCAGCTTGACCGCAAGCTCAGCAACAAGCGAGTATTCCCTGCAGTGGACATCATGGCATCAAGCACACGCCGCGACGATCTTCTTCTCCGCACCGAAACACTCAACCGCATGTGGATTCTGCGCCGTTTCCTTTCCGACCGCAACTCAATCGAGGCAATGGAATTTATCAAGGACAGGATGGAGCGCACATCGGACA
The DNA here is from genome assembly GCA_001701115.1 of Bacteroidales bacterium GP2. Lineage (GTDB taxonomy): Bacteria > Bacteroidota > Bacteroidia > Bacteroidales > Muribaculaceae > Paramuribaculum. The sequence continues at coordinate 26,301 of DAAJ01000096.1, read as the reverse complement.
ACGACGAACTGCTGCGCACAATGGGAGACTAATCGCTATATAACCGCATAATAAAAACACGCACCGGACAATCCAATGAGTTGCCCGGTGCAATTTTTTTATATGTCAACAAGATTTCAAGCTGAAACGTGGGTTTCATTCAGTACACGCTTTGCGCCTATATAGCGGCGGTTAAAATAACCGTCATCAGGAAAACGCTGGTAAGTAATGCCTTTTGATGTGGAGGCATGAATAAAAGTAACTGCCTTGCCGTCATCATCAACATCCACTACCATACCAACATGACCCACAACTCCGCGCCCGCTACGCGGTCCGCTGAAAAACATCAAATCTCCAGGTTTAAGTTCATCTTTATTCACCGGAGTGCCCTGGCGGTATTGCATCTGCGAAGTGCGGTTAAGCTTAATGCCTGCCTGACCGAACACATAGCTTGTGAATCCGGAGCAATCAAAAGAATGGGGACCGGTTGCACCCCATACATACCTGCGTCCGAGAAAGCGGGCTGCAATCTCCTTGAGCTCATCGGCAATCGCACCGATCTTGTCCTCCAAAGACACCTCAACTTCCTCCTCATCTTGAATCCACGGCGCCTTTATCAGTTCAGTGGCGGTGGAGTTTACACGCCACTCCTGCACTTCCGGCAAACGGTCAAGTTTCAGAGGGGGATTGGTTGCGTTTGATTTGAAAGAGGAAAAAACGGCACAAAGGCACGCAATTATATATATGAGTGTTATTCTTTTCATCACTGCTTGATTTACTTGTGTTCTTTTATTTCGCATCACCTTAGGCATCACGCCTTGTTTTTGCATATACAAAATTACTAAATATCAGGCTATCAATGAAATCTGCATTTTGCATTTACTCACACAAAGGTTAATATTAACCACACAAACAGATAGAGCGGCACGCGAATTGTTAAAATATCGCGTGCCACAATACAATATTTAACCAGCATTAACTGCCATATTCACACTAAATAACAGCTATAATACTCATCTGCTGCCGGTTTTTGAGGTTTCAACGCTTGCATCCGCATTGATAATCTTTCTCGCACCACGTTTCTGGTGTCCCCACACAAGATTATATCCGATTTTAAGGTAAGGAATCCGGAGATTGACACGCATGTGCTTTACATTGGAGTTATAATGGTTCAACGACTTTGACCCTTGGTCATATTTTCCAAAAGGCATCAGGACACCTGCGCCAAACTGCCATTTTTTCCAGTTGTAAGACAAATCAATAAGTGAAAAATCCTCATTCCATCTGATTCTTTGCCCGAACAGGAAACGCTCTGCCTTATTATACTGCCCTGACAATATAAATCCCCAATGCATCAGCATGATTTCAGCATTGCCGTTCCAATTATGATTGTTAAACTTATATCCGTTGCCATGCGTACGCTCCGCACAATAGCCAATGCCTACATTCGCCATGAGCCATCCGGGGATAATATTGATTTGTGGAGAAAGGCTGAATGTAAGGCTCTGGTAGCCACGGCTGTTTTCGTATGAGGTAATAAGCCTGTCACCTTCCCAGTAAAGATGGGGTGCGATAGCGTCCGGAGATGCACAAGCACGTATGCCGAACACACCGTCAACGCGGGGTAGACTGAAGCTGTACCGGAAATTCAACGCATAGTAATTTGAGGTCTTCAAATCTGGATTTCCGATTTGCCATTGGAAACCATCCATTTGCTGCGGGGCAATATTTGTTTCTGCCAGAGATGGAGAAGTTTGCCATGAGGTGAAGCCAAGCCTGAAATAATGTTTTGAGTTCAGGGAATATGTAACAGTTGCCTGAGGTCGGAAATTCCATGAATGGTTGCCCTGGTTTGTTTCACGGAAAAGGAAATCATTGTACTGCACACCCATTCCGGCAGTTACTGAAAATTTATTGAGCTTCTGGTAATACTCCGCAAATATATACGCTTTATCCTGCCGCTGATGAAAAACATCTCCTCCAAGATTTTTGTATGTGGAACGGTTGCGGTTCGCAAGATAGGATACGCCTGCAGTAAAACGCGACTTGCTCCACTTTTTGATATAATTTGCTTCTATAGCAAATGCTTTATTACTATCCTTTATATAAGTGTGAATGTCCGTAATATAATCTGAGACTTCAGGCAGGCGTTCCTGGTAATCAGAAAAAGTGTGCCCTTTGTACAAAGTCGCCCCCAAATCCACTACAAGTGTCTGCTTATTAGAAAAATGTTGCTCAAGATAGGCAGAAAAAGATGGTTGTGTGCCTTGTGAACCGTTGCCATCATTTAAATGGATGTCATTACTGCCGTCACTGACGGAAAGTATACCGCTATATTTTTCAAGCGCGGAGATATTCCTGAAGCCTTCAAAAGATGCATAAAACACAGTTGTGTCAGGCTTAATATAATTGTATGTTAGCCATCCAATGGCGCGATTATCGTCAACTCTGCCGCCAACAGGCTTTTCTACACGTGTCAGAGATTTGCCATCAGGATAAGTGAAGGTTTCATGATAATCGCGATGCGCGTTTATACCGTCAGTCAATTTGTATTTCACGCCAAAGCTCCACTGCGATTTGCCGAAGTTCAGTTTCAAATCAGAATCATATATTCCAAACTTAGCGGCAAGTGCAGACTGAGCGTTAGCCATGAGCGAACCACCGACCGCCGGATTTGCAACTATGAAATTAAGGACATAGTTCGCCCCGTTATAGCGCAATCCCGGATTGTCAATCCACTCAATCCTCTTAATTGATTCCGACAACAGGTTTTTCACCTGGTCGACTGTAGCCTCACGCCCGTTAATGCGTACCTGAACCTCCTGCCCGCTTGCAGTGACAGAGCCCATGATTTCATTTACCGAAAGAGTAGGAATCATCATGTTCCGTAGAAGCTGCATGCCATTTTTAGAATTTTCCAATGCGCTCTTTGAGGGATAAAGCACATCCATGTCCGCCCTATGAATTACCCTTGGAGCCTGGACAACCACTTCATATAATTCCTTACCTCCGATTGTGTCATCCACTTCTTGCGCGACTGCGATAGCGGGTATAGCTATTGCTATTGCCGCAACCATGATTTGTTTTAAGAATGTCTTAGCCATTTTCGATATGATTTAATTGATTTCATACCGCAAAATTATAGCTAAAGCTATCTTAACGCCAAAGGTATAAGTTTAAATGCACGATAGGTAATATCCTGATTACCAGATACAACCAATTTTAAAAATCTAAATATCGCCAGCAACAGTCCAAATGCATCTTAAACCGAGGCTTCATGACGCAGGAATGCGACGATATCTTCCTTCTCAGCCACTCCGAGCTTCTTCCTTATGGAGGATTTACGCACATATACAGTAGCAGTGGTCTGCGAAGTGATTACACTTATTTCCTTAGTAGAGAATCCAGCAAGCATAAGCACTATTATCTGTTCCTCTTTTTCAGTGAGCACATCACCATGACGCTTATGCAGCCCGGAATAGAATCCTCCATAGAGGTTATCTATTATATCATATACATTTTCCCAGTTTACAAGAGAGCCATTGACTTTGCTGTCTATTGACGATATTTTCCGTAGCATTTCCCTGTTTTGCTCAGTAGGAGTCTCTGCAACCATCTTGATTATACCGAGCTGCTGGAGCATGGCACGACGCAATGCTTCATTTTGCGCTATACTTGTATCAGCCGTATTCAATTCGTCCACCAGTTTCTGCAATACTTCAGCCTGCTCTATAGCGTCCAATTCTTTACGCTTTCTGCTCCTCGCATACAACAGAAGCAAGCATGATATTATTATAGTAGCGAAAACTACGATGATGATTATTGCATGCTGCCGTTCGCTTTTAACTTTAAGAGCCAATCTTTTGTTCTCGATTTCAAGAGCACTCTGCTTCGCATTACGCTGCATAGCCTGGCTACGAAGCAATACACTCCTCTGGGTGTTAATCACCTTAGCCATACGAATCAAGCTCAGTTTCCCGGTTTTCTGATAGTCAAATGCTGTTTTAAGCATGAAAGCAAAACTGTTGTAATATCCTCTTTCATTATCAGAATTACCGGTGGCGCAACTGTCCGCTATTTCCAATTCTCTAATTGATTCATCCCTATGCCCCATATTGAACAAGCATAAGGCTTTCCACAAATGAAGATAAGAGGGGAACGTTTTATCAGACACACCAACCAATAATTTGTCAGCAAGGCTCATGCTCTCGGCATATCGTCCTAATTCTTCCAAAACACCGATCTTTTCGTACTCAAATCCTAATTTCGCCCTTTCAACCCTTACAGAGTCTTCATCTGAACCATATTTTATAAAATCATCCAAAAGTCCATCCAAAACAACAAGAGCGGAATCATTCTTGCCATTAAAAAGATAGTCTATGTATAGCCAATATTTATATTGATTGCGCCATCCACTTTCTTTCTCAATTTCCAATAGGCGGCGTATTGTCATTTCACTCGAGTTCGCGTCCAAAAAATCCTCACCTAAGAATGCTTTCTCTCGCAGCGGTATAACAAGCAAGCTATCCGGGACATTCTCAAGATTAGACAATGAGTCCATCATTGCGAGTGCTGTCTGGCTTTCTCCTATCCAGTATTTATACAATGCAAGCAACGTTGTGCTGTGTATGCTCCTACGCAAGTCTTTCTCCCTATAGAAATCGACAGAGAAGTTTATTAATGAATCAGACAACATCAAATCTCCTTTTGAGTCATGCGAGGATGCTATAACGTAATAATATTTCGCTTTTATCGAATCAACCTTCAATTCAGAAGGGTCAATAAAGTCCAGCATTGACAAGGCACTGTCCGGATTATCGGACATCACCAACTCAGCACTATCTATTATGTCATTATAGTGTGATTGCGAGCGCGTGCAGGAAAACATCCCTGCAATCAACACGAGGAATACCCAAATATTTTTCATCACATTGCAATATTGAACCGTGACAGATTTCTTGATATGCAAAGTTAGAAAAATGTCCTGACATACAGGCATTCCTCTCCCTCCAACTCCCCTCCATTACCGATAATTACCTATCCACAGGCTTATTGCTTTCGGTCCAAGCCATGATGCCGCCTTTAAGATTGGTTACTTTATACCCTTTTTCAGACAACTGCCTCGCTGCCTCAGACGACCGCTTGCCGCTCCGGCAATACACTGCAACAGGCTTAGATTTGTCCAACGCTTGAACGGCATGGCTAATGAATCCCTCATCGTATATGTCAATATTCTTTGCACCGGCAATATGACCTTCGGCATATTCCGCAGGAGTACGCACATCCAGCAACTGTACATTATCGTCACTCAACAGCTTCGCGAAGCTCTTGACATCCATATTGTCATAACCGTTTTTATCCTGCGCACTTGCACACGCACCAAGCCCTAACATCGCGATTAAAATTAAAAAGAATTTCCTCATAACTATGATTATATATCAAACAACAGTCACCACCCGGAGCTTAAAAAAGCATTTCGGGTGGCGGACTGACAAAATCTTGTTGAATGCCGTAGGATTATTCACCGGCGGCTTCCAGTACGGCGGGACTCTGCACGTCCACACCAAATTCTTTCGCACGGCTAAGAATAGCCCTTGCAAGTTTAGGCTTCAAATCTTCAGGGCAATACCTGAAATAAGCCTCTGCCGCACGGACATGAGCTGCGTCCGGCATAGGATATTCCCTGCGTTCGGGTAATCCGAATACACTATCGGGAAGTTCCTTCTTCTCTTCATATGTAAGTCTATCACTCATAATAGTAATGTATTAAAGTCCTATACGTACACCTATATTAAGCAAACCTTGTGCGCCAAATCCAAGCTCACCGAAAAGAGCTACTTTATTTGCAACATCTGCTGAAACGCACACAGGTGACACCTGAAATGCAAAATATCCTTTGTTCTCCTTTTCACCCTTATAGCCGAAGTGGGTTATGTCAGCGCCAGCCCCAACATGGGCATACATCTTGAACAAACCGGCGTTCATATACTCGTACTTGGCATTGAGCATTATAACGTGGTAGTACAAATTTATGTCAGAATCTTTGGTGCTTGTGCTGGAGAAAGAATAAGACGGACCAACCGAAAGCTTGGGCGCCACTTTGAAATCAACACCAACATTAAGCGCACCCCACGCATTCTTCACATTTTTAAGACCACCATGCATATTGGTAGCATCCATCTGGGTATAGCCGCCATAACCTATGTTGATTGCGGGACTTGCCGCACTTGCTGCGAAGCCGAGCCCAAGTACAGCAGCGAGACTCAAAAGAAATTTTTTCATAATAGTAATTTTATAGACAATTGTATAATTAAAGAGTATTTACAATGCTATAACACCCCGTAAGCCTCATTTGTTCCGAAACGACAGAACGAGGTTGCCGTCAACTTCATCAGTCCTATCAGGGACACTTTTAATAACAGGCGCAGTTGCCCCGCCATCCGAAGCGAGGTCAAATGGTGCCACTTCAACTCTTGCTTCATCCCAACAGCCTGATTCGATAAAAGATTTCAGCAGAGTCGCCCCACCCTCAATAAGCACGCTTGTGATGCCACGATGATATAACTCCGCAAGGATAGCAGACAATGGGGTTCCCTTCGGGCAATCTATCCATTCAACGGCATCGCACTGAGGAGCAACGCTGCTAAAGTAAAGAACTTTTCCAGTCATATTCCTGCATCCGGCAAAGGATTTACCGGTTCGGTCCAAAACTACCTTGACAGGGTTATTACCGCAAAACAACCGGACATCAAGGCGAGGAATATCAGTTATTGCCGTTCCACTACCAACCATTATCGCATCATGCCGCGCACGCATGGCATGAACTAATGCCGAAGACGCAGGAGTGGAGAAACGCACCGGTAATTTTTTGCCATTTTTTAATGCGCCAATAAAACCGTCACGGCTCTGTGCCCATTTCAATGCCACATAAGGACGACCGAGAGTATGAGCCGTCATGAACACCTTGTTGAGTTCCCGGCACTCATCTTCCAATATTCCGGTCACAACTTCTATACCGGCATCGCGCAGTTTTGCCACACCCCGCCCGCTTACCTTTACAAACGGATCCATGCAACCGACCACAACACGCGGTATGCCGGTTGCCACAATAAGGTCTGCACAAGGAGGAGTCTTGCCGTAATGCGAACATGGCTCAAGAGTCACATATATTGTGCTGTCCGCAAGCAACGGACGATCGACCTCCGAAACACTGGCAATCGCATTGACCTCAGCATGCGCACCGCCATATTTGCGATGGTAACCCTCCCCTATGATTCTGCCGTCATGCACAATAACCGCTCCAACCATAGGATTAGGGCTAACATTGCCAATGCCGCCGCGCGCAAGCTCTACAGCGCGTGCCATAAACCGTGCTTCAACCGTCATTTCCTGTCTTTTTCTATAAAATCAATAAGCCGGCTCACAGCTTCCTCTTCAGGAATATTCTTTTCAATACATTGCTTGCCTTTGTATAGGCTAACATGACCTGCGCCAGCACCTACATAGCCATAATCGGCGTCCGCCATCTCTCCGGGTCCATTTACAATACAGCCCATAACGCCAATTTTTAATCCTTTCAGCGAAGCTGTTGCCTCTTTGACCTTTTTAAGGGTGCTTTCGAGATCAAAAAGCGTCCTTCCACATCCAGGACAAGCTATGTATTCAGTCCTTGTTATTCGTAGACGCGCACTCTGGAGTATTCCAAACGCAAGACGAGCGGCATCTGCCGGAGTCATTGCCTCGGTATCAATCCATATTCCGTCTGCAAGCCCATTCATAAGCGGTGCGCCTAAATCAATCGCCGCACGGAGCATAACTTTATCGGCTGCAATCCCTTTGTATGTGGCTTTAAGAACTACGGGATTTGTCATTCCCAAATCAATCATCCTGTGGACTACAGCACTGACCGCTCCCTGGAAATTCGGATGATCCGATGTAATGACTATTACCTTTCCTTCAGGAATTGACTTCAATTCATCATCCGTGCAAGGTGCTTTAATTTCGACAAAACCGTTCCATGTATCAGCAAATTTGTCCGGAATACTGTCAGGATTATAATTTGCTTTGCTATCCGCACCAATAACACGGGGTTCGTTTTCTCCACCGAAACCATCCGATTCTTTTGTTTCCCTGCGCTGTGGATTCAACCTGTCGTACCCCTTGCTATATTCCCCTTCAATGCCGGTCGTGCCGCTCCATGAAGCGACATAACCTGCGAGGAAGCGTGCTACCGGAATCTCATTTTCAGGCGCCTCGCTTAGCGATACCCTTATGGTGTCCCCTATCCCCTCTGCAAGAAGAGTACCGATGCCAACAGCCGATTTAACGCGTCCGTCCTCACCGTCACCAGCCTCAGTAACCCCGAGATGCAGGGGAAAGTGCATATCCTCAGCATCCATAGCATTTACAAGCCTGCGAACAGTTTCCACCATTACCCTGACATTTGATGCCTTTATGGATATGACCACATCTGTGAAATTCCTTTTCACGCACACACGCAAAAACTCCATAGCGCTCTCCACCATGCCGGCAGGAGTATCGCCGAAGCGGCTCATTATACGGTCGCTAAGCGAGCCGTGGTTAACTCCTATACGGATTGCCGTTCCTTTTTCGCGGCAGAGTTCAAGGAAAGGAGTGAGCGCTTCATCTATACGCTGTAGTTCCGACGCATATTCCTCGTCCGTATAGGATATTTTACGGAATGTACGCCCGGGATCAACGAAATTGCCGGGATTGATACGCACTTTCTCCACCTGGCGTGCCGCCTCAAAAGCTGCTTTGGGATTGAAGTGGATATCTGCGACCAAAGGCACATTTATGCCCTTTCCACGCAATTCCGCACGGATTTTACCGATATTTTCTGCCTCACGCACGCCTTGTGCAGTAAGCCGGACAATATCCGCACCCGCTTCATGAATCCGCTCGCACTGCGCAACACTTCCGGGTGTATCCATCGTCGAAGTGTTTGTCATCGATTGCAGACGCACCGGATTATCACCTCCTATGCCAACAGAGCCAACTTTCACTTCATCGGTCTGCCGACGCTTGTAGTCAAATGCACCCATACACCAATTTAAGGCGATTAGTTTGTCTTGAATTTATACTTTATTTCGCGCAAATCCGCGTTTGCTTTCACTATTTTGTCTTTAAGGCTCTCACGGTAAGCGGTAAAACGCTGATGAAGCTCCTTGTCGCTTAGGCTGAGAATCTGCACCGCCATTACAGCAGCATTCATTGCCGCATTGATGCCGACAGTTGCTACGGAAATGCCCGGAGGCATCTGCACGATGCTGAGAAGAGNNATTTGACTACAAGCGTCGGCAGACTGAGAAGAGCGTCAGTACCGGCAAGCGTGGAATTAATTGGAATACCGATTACCGGCAGGGGAGTCATTGCGGCAATCACTCCTGGGAGCGCAGCCGCCATACCCGCAGCCGCAATGATAACTTTCAGTCCGCGCTCTTCGGCTCCACGCGCAAATTCCTCCACTTCTGCCGGAGTGCGGTGGGCTGAAAGCGCATTCATCTCAAAAGGCACCTCCATTTTCTCCAGAAAATCGGCTGCCTTGCTCAGCACAGGCAGGTCGGAAGTGCTGCCCATGATTATACTCACAACTGGTTTCATATCATGATATATTAGTGGTTACTTAAAAAGCTGATGTTATATATACGCAGAGAAATCCATTGCAGAATCCTGCTGCGACCTGTCCCAACGTGTGGCGATCCAGATACACTCTTGCAGTGCCAACCGCTCCCGCTGCTATTATCGTTGCTATGACAATCCACATGAAGCTCACTCCCGGAAACACAAACTGCTTCTCTACTATCCGGATTGCCAGCGCAACAAGCCCTCCCATTGCCGCGAGATGCGCGCTGATTTTCCACCAGCGGTTCACAACAGCGTTAACGCCAACAGCTACCATGCCGCCAATCATAAACAGCCAAAGCCATGCCGGAGCATGGGCATGTGCAAGAATCCAAGCTGCAGCGGCATAGCTCGCAGCAGTCAGTATATAAGGAATTGTGCGCTCGGTACGCTCGTTAAGCCCCGGATCCTTTATCATTCCTGCGCGGTGCATTCCATAAATAAGCAATGCGGGAAGAATGCAGGTCACACCAAACACAGCAAGGAGCAACCGAAAGCGCACGGGAAATGGAGTTATGGCAAGCATACTGCCCCAGAAAGCTATTGCTACGCCGTAAGTAGGCACAAGCAACGGCGAAAACACGGTCGATAATATTCTACTTAAAATTTTCATCTATGCTATTATAATCATACAGTTCTACGTAATCTTGCAATCGGCAATCCAGCTTTTTCACGGTACTTTGCCACTGTTCTGCGTGCAATCTCATAGCCTTGCGCCGTGAGCGCAGCAGCAAGAGCCTCATCACTCAGCGGATTAACCTTGTCCTCATCCTCAATAAGTTTTTTCAATGCCGCCATTATTTCGTGGGACGAAGTATCGGAATTTTCCTTGGGACGCTCACTGAAGAAAAACTTGAGAGGGTATATTCCTTGCCTTGTGGCAACATATTTTCCAGAGGTGGCGCGGCTCACAACAGATATGTCATATCCTGTCATCTCCGCAATATCCTTTAATATCATAGGTCTGAGGGTGTGCTCATCATCTGTCAGGAAAAAGTCCCGCTGAATCTTCATGATTGCAGTCATCACCCGCAAAAGAGTTTCATTCCGCATGCTTATAGCCTTGATGAAACTTGCGGCATCATCACGCCGACTCTTTATGAACGCCTTTGCCTCAGCCTGCCGCCCGGGAGTGCCCGGCTCTATCTCAACATCCGCGTCCGCAAAACTTTTCTCTACCTGCAAAGAGGGAATTCGGTTTGGAATAGTAAGGCTTAGAGTGCCACCCTCGTTATCCACTATAAAATCAGGAGTAATGTGGCGCATCTTGTCCTCCTGGTCAATTGTGCCGAGTGATGCTCCTCCCGGCTTCGGGTCAAGCGAACGTATCACACCCATAGCATTGCGCAACTGCCCGTCACTCACCTTAAGCGCACGCCCGAGCTTGTCAAAATCCATTCGGCTGAGAAGATCAAAATTATGCTCGACAATCTCTGTAGCCACTTTCACATCCGGTGTTTCCGGACGAGCCTTGAGCTGCAACAGCAGGCAATCACGCAAATCCACCGCGCCAACTCCTGTAGGCTCCAACCCGCGCACGATTTCCCATACCTCACGGACATCTTCGGGGGTAGCGTCCACCCCTTCATTTATTGCAGCATCATCAGTGAGTGCAGTTATAGAGCGGGTCATATATCCGTTATTATCCAGGTTTCCGGTAATAATACGCGCTATTTTCATCTGCTTGTCGGTCAGCGGCATCTGTGCAAGCTGGCTGTTAAGCTGCTCCATGAGTGAACCTCCCCCCTGCACTGCAACCGGCTCAAAGGCACGGTCACCGGCACTGTGGTTATGCGCCTCAAAACGGTAAGAGGGAATGTCGTCCTCGCTGCGGAAATCAGCGAGCTGCATATCTTCAGCAGATTCATTAAAATCGTTTTCATCGTTGTCAGAGAGCTGGCTGCTTGAGTCCACCTCCAGCGCAGGATTTTCCTCAAGCTCGCGCTCAACAGCCTCCTCAACTTCCGGCGCGTTCATCTCCAGCACGCGCACAAACTGCACTTGCAGCGGCGAAAGCGACTGGTGCAACTTCTGTTTCTGATTTAACTGCAACGATTCCTTCATGTTCAATAAAGCCGTTTCAGGTTATATTCTATCGCGTTATGGTTTTCATCAATATACCTCCACACCATTACGCTTCCGGGCTGGCGCACTATTTCAAGCTCCACGACGCAATCGCATGGCAAAAGAAGGGCTGGAGCTATCGCCTTGTTCACACCATCTATTATAAGTTTGCCGCCGGAAGTTTTCCATGTGGCATAATAATCCTTTGACTCGTAATGCCCACTCTGTTCGGAAGTCTGGATTATGTCATTTTGGAAGCGCACTATCACCGTTGCATCAAGCGGCGCTATGCCATCACCTGTGGATGTTATGGAAACGAGTTTCCATGTGCCGAACCAAGAGCCTATATCGCCGTTGTTCCGGGTACATCCGGCACCTGCAAGCACAAAAGCCGCGAGAATGAACAATATGTAAAGGCTTACTTTCATTTCTTACTCTTTGAAAAAATAACACCGGAATACGCCACAGAGATTTCAGCGCCAAAAGAGTTTTGTGGAAGATTTCCACGGTCAAAGGCTATTTTTCCTCCAACAACCATGCCTTTAACCGATGCGACGCTCCATTTCACCCCAGCAAGCGCAGAGGTGGAATGCCTCGGCGGTATCAAGGCAAAAAAGCCATTGCCATACGCTTTTCGCCAGCCGAATTTAGCTTCCCACGCCATATTTCCGGTAATCCATCCTTGGGCTGCGAGATGAATGCCACGCATACGGGTGCCAATCAGACAATTATATCCATCAAGGTTATATATGGGTCCCATGACCATAGGTGTGCCAATCAGACTTCCGTAATTAGCGTACGAATTATAATACCTGTTATTATAGTAGTCATCCGCTCCGGTGGCAGTGGAAGTTATGTGGGTACCCTCGTAATCACCGGGATTGAAATGAATGGGACCACTCTGGTTTACAAGGTCAAGGTACTCCACTACTGCCGCGCTTAAAGCCGGATGCTTACCCGGTAGCTGCAACTCTATGCCATAGAGACCATCGAAACCGTTAAGTTTTGCCATGCCGCTGCCATCTTCCCAAGGAAACTCAACATAACCGCTCAACTTGACGCCGTTGCTAAGGCGGAAATCGGCACGCACGTCCCATGAGCCAATAGTGTTGCCCTGATAGAAGTCCTCCATGCCGTTTTCAACCGGAAATATCATATTTATGAAATCCTTGAACTTTACACCACGGTTGTCAATACGGTCAACCTCACCATGATTCATATATATGGATTTGCCGCCGAACTGTCCTGCCGCCTGTGCGCCGAAAGTAAGCGAAAAGAGCCGCGAACCGTCAATGCGTAAGTATAATTTACGGTACACATACCATATACCGCTTGTTGTAAACGAATTATACCTGTCGCTGTGACGTTCCCACCACTTTGCGTCCGTGTACTTGCCGTATGCAAACTCCCCTTGCACTTTGAGCACCCCGCGTGTAAATGGAACAGGTTGGAAATCAACAAATCCCAAACGAGCCTGGGGAATAGGGCGCGTATTGCCGCTATGGACGAGATTGCCTGAACTAAGGCTCCTGTCAACCAGAGACGGTTCCTCCTCTTTCATCCCGGCTGTCAGGAAAAGGCTGCGCCACTTCACTGTGGCATATAGCTGCTGCAACACTGCACGGGAGGGGTGCATCGGATTATTGACAAAACTGTTTGTGCCGGCATCATAACGGGTATAGTCGACAGAAGAAGTATATCCTCCAGTCAATTGAGCCCCGAAAGCATAGCTAAAACGACGTTCACGCTCAAGACCTCGCGCTACCTTTGCTGAAAAAAGGAGATTGTCCCCACTGCTGAGAAGCCCAAAACGGTTTGCAGCAATATAATGGGGCGCAAAACAACCGCTTGAAAGAGTGGCAACTCCCTCAGCCTGCCAAAAGGCAAGAGTATCAGCCGGTTCCTTCGCGTAAAGCAAGGGCACGACCGACAACAGGCTAATCGCTATGATCCATCTCTTCATACCGATGCCAAAGTTACAAAAAATTCATCTTACCTCAACCCTGCCATGTTAGCTGTGCATGGTAAATATTTGACAGGAAAGATGGATTAATCTAACCTGCACGAAAGTTTCCATTTCCATTCTTTCTTTTATCATTATGATATATTACTTTTGCAACGACAAAATATATAATCAAAACATGAGAACTATTTTATTTTCTGCCGCGGCTTTATTGCTCGGGTTTGCGGCATGCACAGGTGCAGGTGAAGGCACCTCGGATTCCATTGACACCATTGACCTCAAGGGAGAAATTATCATTCCCTACGACTCGCTTAGTCAACCGCACCACATTTATGCAACTGTTTCTAAACTCTATTTATGCAACTCCATTAGTGTGGATACCATTATAGAAGAGTACACCCTCAACGGCGATTTTGTCCGCAGATTCCTGACGAAAGGCAATGGACCAAATGAAGTGCCGTTTATATATTCCATTGGACTTGACCAGTGTCACAAACAGTTTGATATCGTAAAGATTCCATACAATCTGGAGACCCTGAACCTCGAAGGCGCCCCGGTTTTAGAAAATGTATTTGCTTTTAAGGTACCGGAGGACGCTGACAATTCAAACCTCAATGAGTCACAGCCTATGCCGAGCGGGGCAATGCTACGCCTGGCTGACGGCTCGATTCTTGCGGGTAATATGTCACGCGGAGGTTTGCTGGCATTTTTCGCGCCAGACGGTTCCTTCCGTCAATTTGCTGCGCCATACCCTCCTAAATCTGAATATGGGGACGGCATACCGGACTATATGTTGTTCAATTTCATGCGCCCAAATATTGCCGTCAGCCCGGACGGTCGTCATTTTACTGCAAGCATGGGAGCTGCCAACTACCTTGTTTTCGGAGAATTGACTGAGGATTCACTAAAAGTAAAGACCTCATTTGTAGCTCCCCCTAAAGGCATCAAAGTAATAGTCGGTAACGGATGGTCAAGTTTCCAATATGAGGAGAACTATATTATGCCTGTGAAGAATGGTCCGGTAATGTCAGCAGACAGGACTTACATAGTGCAGAACACACTGCTTGAGAATGAATATATTGCACTTGCCGAAAAGATGAACCAGGGTGAGATTCCAGCAGAAACAATAATAAGCGAATATGATTTCAACGGAAATCTCGTTGGAGCCATTCGCATTGACGCATTGCCACGCACCTTTGCCGTTGCTCCTGACGGCAAAACCTTCTACGTTATTACTGAAACTCCCGAGGATGGAATTGTTGTAAAGCGCTATACACGCTGACCCACCTTATTTTGACATAACAATATTAAAATAGAAGATGCATCCTGGATTTTGATGCATCTTCTATTTTTTTATTTCAGATTCTATGAAATAGAGTTCAAAGACATCAGCTGTACATACGGTCGATTGCCTCCGCATAACGTGACGCTACTACCGGACGTTTGACTTTCAAGGTATTGGTAAGCTCGCCGCTCTCCATTGTGAACGGCTTCGGCAAAAGTGTAATCTTTTTGATACGTTCAAATCCAGCGAGGTCGCTCTGCAGTTTCTCAATGCGTTCCATCATCATGGCATTGATTTCGGGGTTTGAAACAAGCTGTTCAATGGAATTATATGCAATGCCGTGCCCTGCCGCATACTCTTTCAATGCTTCAAAGGAGGGTACTATCAGTGCGCTCACAAATTTTCGCCCGTCACCAATCAGCGCCGCCTGTTCAATAAAGAGGTCTTCACCAAGACGACTCTCAAGTGCCTGAGGAGCAATGTATTTACCGTTACTCGTCTTGAATAGGTCTTTTATACGCTCTGTCAGGACAAGTGCGCCAGATTTATTTATATATCCAGCATCACCGGTGCGGAACCACCCGTCAGGAGTAAATGCCTCGGCAGTTGCCTCCGGCTTGTTGTAATAGCCCCTCATTACAGACGGACCCTTCACAAGTATCTCATCGTTCTCCCCTATCTTAACCTGTATACGGGGAAGCACTGTGCCGACAGTGCCTAATTCCCAGCCAATATTCGGGTAACAGGTGACAGTCGCAGTGGTTTCAGACAAACCGTAGCCTATTATTATATTTATGCCGCAACTGTGCAGGAATTCCACGATTTTCGGTGACAGAGGTGCTCCGGCGGTTGGGAAAAACCTGCCTCTCTCTATGCCGATAACCCTTTTCATCGGGGTATAGGCTATACGGTCAAAAAATTTATATGCAAGTTCAAGGAAGATAGGAACTTTCTTGCCGAGACGCTTATAGTGGATATTGCGCTTCTTGCCCACTTTTAGCGCGGTAGTAATGACCCATTTGCGCAACGGGTTCATTTTGCTTATCTTATCCTCGACAACCGCGTAAACCTTTTCCCAGAATCTCGGCACCGAGCACATGCAGGTCGGTTTGGTCTGGCGCACAGATGCCTGGATGTCATGCGGGTCATAGTTAACAAACACTTTTATGCCGATATAGAGGCAAAAATAAGTCCATGCGCGCTCAAATATATGGCTCAATGGCAAGAAACTCATTGAAGAGTCGCTGTCGCTAACTGTATTCAAGCGCTCTTTGTGGATTCTAAGCGCGGCATTGAAGCATGAATGAGGAAGAACCGCTCCTTTAGGTTCCCCGGTTGTGCCGGAAGTATATATAATTGCCGCAATGTCCGTGTCAAGGGCGCGGTTACGGCGCTCCTCTATCTCATGGGCAATTGCCGACGGAGTGTTCTCCCCTATTTTCAGAAATTCCCCGTAACTTATTGTGGTGGTATCGCCATCCTCTATTTCCACATTATCAAAAGTGACAATCTGCTTAAGCACAGGGGTTGCAGCCTGCACCTTGCGGGCAATGGCATATTGCTTGGCATCTCCTGCGAATATCATGCTGATGGACGCATCCTCAACAATGTATTTAACCTGCTCGGCTGTACTGGTGGAATATATGCTTATCGGAACGGCACGGTTGCTGAATGCCGCGAAATCAACTACAAGCATCTGCGGTCGGTTGCCGGAAAAGGTCGCTATATTGTCCTGCTCCTTTATACCGAGAGCGGCAAGGGATTTGGCTGCGGTATTCACCCTATCGTTGAAATCCCTCCATGAAACCGGGAGCCATTGACCATCCTTTGGATAGGACAACACTGTGCGGTCGCCATACTTTACTGTCTGCTGCTCTACTAAGCTGGTGAGTATGTTAGGCATATAATTGCATTTTGGTTAATAAACGCCTTACCTTTACATGCGCAAAGTTAGGGCTATTCTATTTATATTCTAACACATCCCTTTAGCTAATGGGTGTATAGTTAACATTCATTCACCATATCGCCCCATATATTAGCATTCATTATGCTTTTCAATTGCTCTTTCGCTGCCACACGCAATAAAAGCGATGATTTGCCGTTTGAAAAACATAATGAATGCGAAATCAGTCATACTTTCCTTTTTACTCCTCTGCATCGCTGCAGGTGCGGGTGCTGTTGACTTGTCAACCGGACCGCTTAACAGACCATACAGCGACGGCAGAGCTTGGCATGCCGGGTTCTATGTGGGAATAAACGCACAGGACCTGCATTTCCGCCACAATGGGTTCATCACGGAAAATGGGGAAAGCTGGTTTGCTGACCAGCCGGGCTATGCTCCCGGGTTCAATGTAGGAGGAATTGTGGATTTCCGGCTGAACGATTATTTCAACGTGCGTTTTTCACCGGGACTGTTTTTTGGCAGCCGTGACATAAAAATGCGTGAGGCTGAGTCAGGCGAAATGTATAGCCAGAACATAAAAAGCGCCCTTGTGGTAGTGCCTGTGGATTTGAAATACTCCTCTGTACGTTATCGTAATTCACGTCCCTACGTCACAGCTGGTATAATGCCGGCTGTGGATGCGGCAAAGAAGCGTACTGACTATATAAAGTTAAAGCCATTTGATTTTTATGTCACAGCGGGGTTCGGCTGCGATTTCTATCTCCCCTTCTTCAAGCTCAATCCTGAAATAAAATTCTGCTTCGGGCTTACCGATGTGCTTGTTCACAAGCGTGATGACCTTTCCGAAGAACCGGACAGGCTAAAAATTACCCAATCGCTCAAACGCGCCACTACAAAAATGATAGTACTGAGCTTTTATTTTGAATGACAATGGCAAGACGCATCCTTATAATAGCCGCTGCTCTCATCGCCTCCATATATAATATAGGTATGGCGCAAAATGATGCTCTGCTCACGCACTACTTTGAAGTGCCCGCTTACTACAATCCTGCTGCTACAGGGCTTACCGACCTTGTAATGGTGCATGGCGGCTCCCGGCTGCAATGGGTGGGAGTGGAAAACGCTCCAAAAACTTTCCTCGCGCTTGCCGATTCCCCTTTCAAAATAGGCAACCGCAGGTTTGGGGCGGGAATAGCCGTCAACCAGGAGAGCATGGGTCTTTACAGGAACCTGTCAGCCGCACTGCAAATAAGCTACAAAATGAAACTTTTGGGCGGTACCCTATCAATTGGCATACAGCCGGGAATAATCAGCGACACATTTAAAGGGTCAAAGGTTTTTATTCCGGAGGACGATGACTACCATGAGGAGACCGATGCCGCGATACCGCGCACCGATGTCAGCGGGACCGCATTCGACCTCGGGGCGGGAATATGGTACACCAGGCGTGCATTTTGGGCTGGACTGTCAGTGACGCATATCAATTCCCCAAAAGTTTCATTGACAACCGAGAGCGGAAGTGCATCACCGGAAAGTTCCACTCAATTATTTGAATTTGGACCTGCAAGGTCACTTTATTTTATAGCCGGAGGCAATATCGGGATAAAAAACACGTTATTTGAAGTGATTCCGTCTATGCTCGTAATGAGTGATTTCACTTTTACCCGCGCAATTGCCACCGCCCGGCTCAGATATAAGAAATTTATAACCGCGGGCATCGGGTACCGTCATGACGATGCTGTCAGCGCAATGCTGTCTGTTGAGTTCAAAGGATTTTACCTTGGCTACAGTTATGACTATCCCACCGGACCACTCGCTTCGGCAAGCAACGGAAGCCATGAAATATTTGCCGGCTATGGCGTCAAACTGGATTTGTCGGCAAAAAACAGACATAAGCAAAAAAGCATACGCATAATGTAATATTGATGAACAAGGTAATTCTACATATAATTTCTGCTGCCGCTGCAATTGTTTTTGCAGGATGTGCCGCTGGGAGCCATAACTCCTCGGGGGGAGAACTCACAGGTGTGGGTGCGCCATCATGGTCAGAACCCGCGCCTTACGGCATGGTGCTCGTTGACCGGGGCTCTATCAAGGCTGGACCACAACAGGCAGACTCTGTTTGGGGAACAAGGGCGGATGCGCGAGGCATAAGCGTCGATGCATTCTGGATGGATGAAACCGAAGTGACGAATGCCGAGTACAAGCAGTTTGTGTATTGGGTGCGCGACTCTATTATCCGTGAACGTCTCGCCGACCCTGCATACGGAGGCAACGATGAGTACAAGATTGAGGAGGACAAGGACGGCAATCCGGTGACTCCGTACCTTAACTGGAAAAAGCCTATTCCTTGGAAAAATGCCGATGAGGACGAGCAGCGTGCTATTATGAGCCTTTACCGCACAAATCCAATCACCGGCACTCTCGAACTTGACCCTTCGCAGCTTAATTACCGTTATGAGATTTATAATCACACTGAAGCGGCTAAGCGCAAAAACCGTATGGATCCGAAGCGCAGGCAGTACAATACCGACCTGCCTGTTCCTACGGAACTGCCAATAATCACCAAAGATACCGCTTGGGTTGACGAAGACGGTGAGATTGTACGCAAGACAATTTCACGCGCACTAACCGGAGATTTCGATTTTGTGAACACATATATAGTAAATGTGTATCCGGACACTACCGCATGGATAAATGATTTTGACAACGCATACAATGAGCCTTATGTAAGGATGTATTTCTCACATGGAGGCTACAGCGACTATCCGGTTGTAGGTGTCAGCTGGGAGCAGGCGAATGCATTTGCGGCATGGCGCACATCGTTCTTGCGCCGTTCACTCGGTCGCGAAGGCATATATGTTGAGCCGTACCGTTTGCCGACCGAAGCTGAATGGGAGTATGCCGCACGTGCCGGGGTGAGCGACAACAAATACCCTTGGGAAGGAGATTTGCCTTTGACGGATGATAAAGGATGCTTTTACGCCAACTTCAAGCCGCAGGAGGGCAACTATGTGCAGGACGGTCATGTGATTACATCACGCGTAGGCACTTATGCGCCAAATGATTTCGGGCTCTACGACATGGCGGGCAATGTGAGTGAATGGACCTCCACCGCTTACACAGAGAGCGTCAGCAAACTCACAAGCGACCTTAACCCGGAGTACCGCTATGACGCGGCACAGGAAGATCCATACCGCATGAAGCGCAAGATTGTGCGCGGAGGGTCCTGGAAAGATGTTGCACATAATATCCGCTCCGACATCAGGATGTGGGAGTACCAGAACGAGCAGCGCTCGTACATCGGTTTCCGTTGCGTGCGCACAAACATAGGTTTTGCAAAAGGTCAGAAGAAAAAGAAATAAGTTATGGGAAAAATCAAGCGGTACAAAAATGCTATCGAGCGTTTTCTATCAGGAGAAAGCGGGCAGATTTTCTTTAACGTTGCCTACAGTATCGGCGCGGCGATAGTGATTCTGGGAGCGCTCTTCAAAATCCTTCACCTCAGAGGGGGAGATATTCTTCTGTCCGTTGGCATGGGCACAGAAGTGCTGATGTTTATTCTCACAGCTTTTGACCGTCCCCCGCGCGAGACTAACATTGATGAAATCCTTCCATACCTCGCAGGAGGCAACAATGCTCCAGCTGCCGGCACACCGGTTTCCGCTTCCGTTGGTTATCCGGAATACAATGGTGCGAATCCTCCAGCTAACACAACCGCCGCCCATGCAGGCACAACGATTATCGCTGCTCCAGGGGGAGGCAATGTGTCCCCTGAAGTTGCAAAGGAGATAGAGCGTCTCGGAGAAACTGCGGCACGGCTGAATGCTGCTGGTGAAGCGCTGTTGAAAAGTTATGCCTCGATATCAACCGACCCTGCTGCCGCAGCAGAAGGAGCTGCGGGATATGTGGAGCAGATGCAGGCACTTAACCGCAATATCGCCGGATTAAATACCATTTATGAAATTCAGCTCCGAAGCGTTTCATCGCAGCTTGATGCAATCCAGAGCGTCAATTCCGGCATGAGCCAGATGAAGCTGATGTATGAGCAGACAGCCGAATGCTCGCAGGCATACCGCGAGGAAGCACAGAAACTCACCCGTAATATGCAGCAGCTAAACAAGGTGTATGAGCAGATGCTCCATGCAATGACTGTAAATATGTACGCCGCTCCCGTTCAATCCGGAAGCAATAGCTGATAACGTATAATCCACGCAACAGATGAGCAAATCCAACATGAGGCTTTCGCCAAGGCAAAAGATGATAAACTTGATGTATATCGTCCTGACTGCAATGCTTGCCCTCAATGTATCCAGCGATGTGCTCGACGGATTTACCCAGGTGCAGGACGGACTTACCCATACCAACCATAATTTCAGCCAACGCAATGATGCTGTGTTCGCTTCACTGGAAACAGCTGCGCAAAATAATCCTGACAAAGCGGGCAAATGGCATGGGATTGCAGTTGAGGTGCGTAATGAGTCGCAAGCGTTATGCAATACCATTGATTCGCTCAAACTTGCCATAGTCAGGACTGCTGACGGCAAAAACGGCAATCCGGACAATATTGAAAACAGGGAAAACCTAGATGCTTCCTCAATGGTAATGCTCAGCCCTGTAAGCGGCAACGGCGAGAGGCTCCGCCTCCAGGTTGACAAATTCCGCAGTTTCATAGCACCTATGATAGTTGACTCCATTACCAGAGCGGGGGTAGAATCCATGCTTTCAACCGAGCCTCGCCGCGCCGGTTCTTCCGATGCTATACGCTCATGGGAATCGGTGAAATTCGAGAACCAGCCGGTTGTTGCTGCTGTAGCTTTGTTATCAAAGCTACAGAATGATGTGCTTTATGCCGAAGGAGAAGCTCTTACCGCACTTGCTTCTGCTGTTGATGCGGGAGATGTCCGGGTCAACGAAATGAACGCTTTTGTCATTCCCGAATCGCGCTATGTAATGCGCGGCAGCCCTTACAAGGCAGAAATCGTACTCGCGGCAGTTGACACCACGGCTCGTCCGGCGCTGTTCGTTGACGGTCGCAAACTCGATGCCACATCCACCTATAGCATGGTTCCCGGGAAAAGCGGTGCCTACACCTACTCCGGTTACCTTGAGATGCCGCACCCCGACGGCACAACAAGCAAACATAGTTTTACAGGAGATTATGTGGTGATGGAACCTGTTGCTACAGTTTCCGCAACTATGATGAATGTCCTTTATGCCGGAATAGACAATCCTATAGAAATTTCAGTGCCGGGACTCCCCGTCAGCTCTGTAAACGCCACAATGACAAACGGCACTCTCACACGCAACGGCGACAAATGGATTGCACGACCTTCCACTCCGGGACAAACCGCAACAGTGAATGTAAGCGCAAAGACTCCTGACGGGCATACTTCGCAAGTCGCTTCAATTGATTTCAAAGTGCGTCGCCTGCCCGACCCGACTGCATTTATCCCTGTTTCAGAAAACGGGTCAGGACGTTTCCGGGGCGAAAGACCGATTTCCAAAGCAGCGCTTATGAATGCGACTGGACTCGGCGCCGCGATTGACGACGGTGTGCTTGACATTGAATTCCGCATAACCGGCTTCGAGACGGTTTTCTTCGACTCCATGGGCAATGCAATTCCGGAAGTAAGCAACGGTGCTTCCTTCTCACAACGCCAGAAAGATTCTTTCCGCCGAATGGCACGAGGAAAACGCTTCTATATTTCCCGAATAAAAGCTATAGGTCCCGACGGGATAGAGAGAACCCTAAGCCCGCTTGAGGTAACTGTTAACTGATAATTTTTACGACCGATGAACACAAACATATATCGTTTAGCACTCGTAATAGCCCTCACACTTGTTTCCACTACATTGTTTGCCCAGCAGAGCACAAGCAGCGCGGTGACTCGCCGCTCCTCTGCCGCCGCAGCAAACAAAACAAATGCTGTGAGCGACCGGGCAAGGCAGCGCATGGCTACAGAAACTTCGGATGCCGACCTTGCATGGATGAAAGTCATTTACCGTTCACTTGACCTGAATGATCCGAAAAATGCCGCGCTCTATTATCCGGAGCAGAGCGTTGACGGTCAGGAAAACCTGTTCAGGATAATGATGCGCCTGCTTGCATCCGATGAACTTCCGGCATACGAATATCTTGACGGTCGCGAGGTGTTTACCGATGAATACCGGCTGAAAGTCCAGGATATGCTTGACCGTTTCCATATCTATTATACCCAGGGAAAAGGTTACTCCGACAAGCATCCGGTCTTTAATATTGATGAGAGTGATGTGCCGTCAACCGAAGTGCTTGGCTATTACATTATTGAGCGATGGGAATTTGACCGCACCGAAGGGCGAATGCGCACAAGGGTTGAGGCGCTGTGCCCGGTGCTCCACCGCACTGAGGAGTTCGGGCAGGAAGCGGTGAAATATCCGATGTTCTGGGTAAGATATAATGATTTGCGCCCCCACCTCACATCGCAGCTTATCTTTACTGATGATGACAATAACCTGCCGCAAAGCACTTACGATGATTATTTCAACCTGAATCTTTACAACGGAGAAATTTACAAGACACGCAATTTGCGCAATAAGTCAATGGCACAGTTGTATCCAGACCCTGATGACAGAAAGCATGCGCAGGACAGCATCGAGCGGCGATTAAGCTCCTTTGAAAAGGATATCTGGGTACCTTCACTTGAAGACCTGGAGAAGAAAAAAGCTGTGGCTTCCGCTTCAAATGACTCTATTGCCCCCGAACCTAAACGCCGAAAAACTTCCTCCGGCAGGGTCTCTTCACGCAGACCCTCCAAACAGGTGAAGCAGTCTACCTCCTCGCGCTCGGCAACCCGTTCGGTGCGCAACCGCAAGAGGCAGTAAGTTTTTTCAGGAGCCTGTCGGTAAATTCGTAATTTTTCAATCCCCATTTAGGGTGAATGAGCATATCGGCAGGGCTTTGCGACACAAATCGTTCTATCGCAATATCCTTGCGAAGACGCTTCACTATTTTTACGCACAAATTTATGTAGTCATCTACTGAAAAGTTGATGATGTCCGCCGCGTTTCGCTCCCAACGCCTTGCAAGTTCTGTGCCACGCACCACCTGCATCTGATGAAATTTCACAATATCTACCGGAAGAGCATTAACCCAGTCCACAGTAGCGAGCATCATATTTTCATCTTCACCGGGCAATCCGTTAATCAGGTGAATTCCTGTTTCAATTCCCGCAGCGGCAGTGCGCTGAACTGCGTCTGCCGTCTGTTCAGCAGTGTGGCATCGGTTTATCCTCGCAAGTGTCTGGTTGTGGGAACTTTCCGCACCATATTCTATAAGCACGAAATAATTTTTACGCAATTCGCTGAGTTCACGCAACAATTCCGGAGGCATGCAGTCAGGACGAGTACCTATTATTAGCCCATCGACCTGCGGCTGCTCTAATGCTTCCATATATAGCGGCATGAGTTTGCCAACAGGCGCATGAGTACCGGTATATGACTGGAAATATGCGAGATAACGCATATCGGGATATTTCCGCGCAAAAAAACTCTTGCCGTGAGCTATCTGCCCGGCAATTGCGCTTCCTCCACCCTTGTCTGGACTGAAAGAGCTGTTATTGCAATATATGCATCCGCCGCGTCCCACAGTCCCGTCACGGTTCGGGCAAGTGAACCCTCCGTCAATGGTTAGCTTCTGCATCTTGCAGTTGAAACGCTCTGCAAGGAAGTCAGCGAAAGTGCGGTATGGTGCAGTGAGATTCGCCACTCCGTTTAAAGCCGGCTTGCACGGTTAAGAAGCAATGCGTCAAAAACCACCATTGCAGCCATTGCCTCTACAATAGGCACCGCACGTGGAAGCACGCACGGATCATGGCGACCTTTTGCATGAAGCACAGCCGGCGCACCGGTGCGGTCTATTGTGTCAATGTCGCGCAGCAAAGTTGCAACCGGCTTGAATGCAACGCGGAAATAAATATCCGCGCCATTTGAAATTCCACCCTGTATTCCTCCGCTGTTATTTGTCAGCGTTCCGATTTTTCCATCTGCTCCTGCTGTAAAAAGGTCGGCGACTTCACTGCCCCTGCGGTTGACTCCGGCAAAACCCATTCCATAGTCAAATCCTTTAGCGGCATTTATGCTCATCATCGCATAGGCAAGGCGCGCATGGAGTTTGTCAAACACCGGCTCACCAATGCCAACGGGGCAACCGCGTACCACTCCTGTGATAGTCCCGCCGATTGTATCACCGTCCGCTTTCACTTTTTTAATAAGATCGGTCATCTGCTGCGCAGTTTCAGGTTCGGGACAACGCACCGAAGTGGAATCGACATCCGCAGCTGAAAATTCCGTATAAGGAGCTTTCACGCAAATATCACCGACCTGAGATGTATAGGCAAAAATCTCGATTCCATGTTTTGCAAGCGCTTGTTTTGCAAGTGCGCCTCCTACAATTCGCGATGCCGTTTCGCGTGCGGAGGAGCGTCCGCCCCCGCGATGGTCACGGAAACCGTATTTTTCAGTATAAGTGAAATCGGCATGTGAGGGACGGAACACATTGCGTATATTTTCATAATCGTTACTGTGCTGGTCGCTGTTTTCAATCACGAAGCCAATAGGGGTGCCTGTTGTCACTCCTTCAAAAATTCCACTTAGAATCTTGACTGTGTCACTCTCTTTTCGTGCAGTGACAATGTCACTCTGCCCCGGACGGCGGCGGTCAAGCTCATGCTGCACCGCATCCAAATCAACCGCGAGCCCAGCGGGCATCCCGTCAACCACACCTCCGATAGCAGGTCCGTGGCTTTCGCCGAAAGTAGTCAGGCGATATATTTCTCCAAAACTGTTCATACGCTTATAAGGTCGGCAACCGTGCCGCCCACAAAGTTAATAAGACTTTCAGGATTAATTGCTATTTGCATTCCCCTCACACCGGCACTGACATATATTGTATCAAAATCTGTTGCTGTGGAATGGAAGAAAGTAGGAAACGGCTTTTTCATGCCTATAGGGGAACATCCGCCACGAATATAACCTGTGAGCGGAAGGAGTTCCTTCATGTGTATCAACTCCGCTTTTTTGTCACCAGCTGCTTTGGCGGCGAGTTTAAGGTCAATCTCTGCATCACCCGGCACCACGCACACAAAATATCCGGTACGCTCACCACGTAGCACAATTGTCTTGAACACCTGCCTTATATCCTCACCAAGCTCCGCAGCGACATGGATTGCGCTGAGGTCATTTTCATCAACAGTATATGTTACTAATGAATATGGTATATGCGCTTTGTCCAGCAGACGTGCCGCATTTGTTTTTTTCTCTTTAGCCATACACAAAGGTAATAATTTTATTGGTTTCTATAAATCTGCCACAGGAGAGTATATGCGGAAAAGGCGGGTCTCACGACTCGCCTTTCCCTAATTATTTTTCAGTATGAAATATATTACCGGGAATCCGGTAATGCGTTTTGTACTTAATTATATG
>DAAJ01000133.1 GCA_001701115.1 Bacteroidales bacterium GP2 | reverse complement strand
GCAAGGCTGTCTATATCGCAATTATCACTCTGCATTGTGCGCAGAATCGAATCCAGCTCTGCTACCGCCTGGTTATATGTCAATTCTTTTACGTTCTTAAATTCCATTGCTATTCAGTTATTATTGATTCCGTTTTGCCGTCACTGAAAATTGTGACTATTTTATCTCCGGGAGTTAATGCGGTTGCCGAAGTCACAGCCTTTCCCCCTATCCTGGTTATGGTGTATCCGCGTTTAAGGGTCGCCATAGGAGACAGCACCTCAACAAGAGAGGCACAAGAAGCAAGCTTGTCCCTACGCCTTGCCAACATATTGTCAATGGCAAGCCTGAACGCACGCGGCATCTGATCAAGCTGCGCCATCTGCGGAGCAATTCGCCCGACAGTCAACGCATGGAGAGAGGATGTTGCAGCATCAAGCCTCAAGCGTTTACGTTCTATTGCCGTCATCGGCGCTACAGGCAACTGGGCTTCCAGATAAGCAAGTTGGGTATTACAACCGCCAATTTTAGCGTTTATTGCCAGAAGCATATCAGATGCAGTGTCACGCAGGTGCGACAACAGCTCTTCAGCACGTGCTATAAGCATCTCGGCTGCGGCAGTCGGAGTTTTGACTCTTACATTTGCCACATAATCAAGCACGGTAACATCCCGTTCATGCCCGATACCAACAATCACCGGCAACGGGAACTGTGCCACATTTGCGGCAAGGTCATAATTATCAAATGAAACCAGGTCGCTTGTTGCGCCACCTCCGCGGATAATAACCACACAGTCCCAATCATCTATGCTTGCATTTATCTCATCAAGCGCGGCTATAACCGAACTCGCCGCCCGTTCACCTTGAAGTATCGCCGGGAAAAGACGAGTCACGAATCTCAGCGAGGAGGAGTTGGAATACAACTGGTTCATGAAGTCGCCATACCCTGCCGCCCCTTTTGCCGACACTATTGCGATACGCAATGACGGGCTGTTCCACTCCAGGCTCCGGTTAAGGTCCAGAATACCCTCTGCATCAAGGCGCATCAAGATTTCCTTACGCCGACGCTCCACATCGCCGAGGGTAAACGACGGATTGATGTCATTTATGACAAAAGACATTCCGTATGCGGCGTGGTAGTTTATGCTTCCACGCACCATTACCCTCAACCCGGTAGAGAGCCTTTGCCCTGTATATGCAGCGAAAGTCGCACTTATCTTATAGAAATAGGATGCCCAGATGATGCCGCGAAGACGCGCATCAATAATCCCTGTAGACTCATTTTTGTCTATCAGCTCCAGATAGCAGTGCCCGCCGCTCTCACGAACATCGCTTAATTCCGCTGTCACCCATACATTCTGCAACTGGGGCACAGACAGCAAATTCGCCACACGCCTGTTCAGTTCGCGCAGCGAAATCGCCTGGTTGCTGCCGGAGTCCGGCTTCTCTGCAAATGACCGTGCTATCATAGAGCCGGCACAAATTTCATGCCGTTCCAGCTAAACACCATTGTCTTTTTAAGTGACGGCTCGACCATTTCAAACAATTCCGGTGACATGAATTTGCCGGTATTGTTAGTCAGAGTCAGCTGTTTTGTTTCCGGATTATAAGTGTAGCTCACCAGAAGGAAAGGCACAAGCCCCTCCACTTCCCCGGAATTCGCTTTGCCCTCCTCTGTCAGCCAATCTGCCATGCCCGGCTTAGAATAGAGCGAAGACGTGAGATTCGTCGCCCAATCTTTGCTGAAGAGGGTCATCTGACTGTCAGGCGCAGGAGTAGCAACTGTAGTTATCAAGGCTACGACAGTGTCGCCATTCGCGGTCGGAAGGAGAGCAAGCTCATAGCTCGATGCATCAGTCATGCTGATTTCCACCTTAGCCGGAGTTATCGCCGTTATCCTCGACTTGCCGTCCATCGCGTTTTTAGATGCCGTAGACATTCCGCTGTTAAAGTAGTCAATCATATCCAGCTTGGTATTATGGTCAAGCAGGGGAAAAACATTCTGCGGAGCATCTGCAAACGCCTGCGATGCGGTCAGCTGGGCGAAAGCTGCGCCTGCGCCAAGCAGTAGCATTGTAGCTACAGAAAAAAATCTTGATAATTTCATTAGCGGATTATTTCTTCTTTGATTTCTTTGTCTTTTTTGCGGATGAGCGGCTCTTCTTCAAGAAATACTCGTAAGTCGACTCCGGCTCATTGTCCGCTTCTGCATTTTTAGAGCGCCTTGTGCTTGCACGGGCGTAATCTTTGTCCGGGTCTGCCACTTCACTGTAGATACGCTTGCCAAGGAAGTCGGCACCTGTAAGACCGGTCACAACCCTACGCGCTTCTGCTTTAGGCACATCGAAAAGCGAATAGTGGGGCATCAGGTCAATCCTGCCTACATCCACCCTCTTGCCTTCAACAAGATGGTTGAGCATATCAATCAGATTGCCGGCATAAAACCCGTCACCTTTTCCGGCATTGATATAAATTCTCGCCATTCCCCTTTCAGCGGTCCTGCGGTCCTTCTCTTTTTCATTGCGGGGTCTTTCATGTTCCTTCTTCTCTTTCCTCTCCTTTTTCGGCTTCTCATCTATGAAGTCGATAGAGGGAGCGTCGCGATAGTAATCAAGGAGTCGGTTGAACTCAAGCGAAAGCACTCTCTTAAGCAAATCTTCCTGCGACAGCCAACTGAGCTTACGGCTGACACCGGGCATGTATTTGTTGATTTCCTCATCATCGACTTTCACTTTCTCTATGCGGTCTGCAAGATTGTAAAGCTGCTTCTCAATGATATGTTCGGGAGTCGGGACCTCCTTGCGCTCGAATTTCTTGCCTATCTTCTTTTCAATTTCACGAAGTTTGCCCTTCTCGCGTGAGTGAATGATTGCCACGCTCACACCGGTCTTCCCTGCACGCCCTGTACGTCCGGAGCGGTGGGTATATACCGCTGTGTCATCAGGCAAACCGTAATTGATAACATGCGTCAGGTCATCAACGTCAAGACCTCTTGCCGCAACATCCGTGGCAACAAGAAGAGTAATGACCCTGTCACGGAATTTCTTCATAACAATGTCACGCTGCTGCTGTGACAAATCTCCGTGAAGCGCGTCCGCATTATAGCCATCCTGTATCAGCTTGTCCGCAATCTCCTGGGTATCCCGGCGGGTGCGGCAGAAAATAATGGCGTATATATTAGGAGTATCGTCGGCAATACGCTTAAGGGCAAGATACTTGTCGCGCGCATTCACCATATAATACACATGCTTAACATTTGCAGAACCCTCATTACGGTTACCAACCACAAACTCCACTGGAGAGTGCATGTACTTCTTGGCTATTTTCGCAATTTCGTCAGGCATAGTGGCGGAGAACATGAGCATCTTCCTCTCCTCAGGCACATGGGCAAGAATTGCATCAATAGAATCAAGGAAACCCATATTGAGCATCTCATCCGCCTCATCAAGGATAACGGTGTGCACATCCCTCAAATCAACAACACCTCTTTTTATAAGGTCTATCAATCGTCCAGGAGTTGCAACAATAATCTGCACTCCACCTTTAAGGGCACGTATCTGGCTTTCTATGCTTGAGCCGCCATAAACAGGGAGCACTTTCACAGCGGGCATATATTTTGAAAAGTCCGCCAGGTCGCTGCCAATCTGAAGACATAGTTCGCGGGTAGGAGAAAGAATCAACGCCTGAGGCTTGTTGATATCCGGATTGATGCGCTGGAGCACCGGCAAACCGAAGGCTGCTGTTTTGCCTGTGCCGGTCTGCGCAAGCGCGACAACATCTGTGTCTTCATTAAGAAGATGCGGTATTACCTTTTCCTGTACCGGCATCGGATTCTCAAATCCAAGTTCCTCTATAGCGCGGCGCAAATCATCTCTTACGCCCAATTCTTCAAATGTCTTCATTTTCGATATATATTTAAGTTACAAAGATACAACAATCCAAAACAACATTTATATCACTGTTTACCAAAATTTCACTCTTTATTTGCTAAATTCGCGTCAGTTTCAGAGCCACTCCTGCAATAATGGAAGAATACAGTACGTTTGTACTATGTTGAAAGATATTTACTTAATACGACGCCGCGGAGCATGGCTGCTCCTTATTGCCGCAGCTGCAGTTGTGGCGTTTTTCCTGTATTTTTCCAACCACCTTGTCAAAGACCTCTCGGCGCAGGAGCGTGAGCGCATGGAAATATGGGCGGATGCCACCAAGCGACTTGCAGGAGATTCAGGAGACGGGCAAGGAACCGATGTGGATTTTATGCTGAGCGTCATAGAGGCTAACCACACCATCCCGGTACTTCTTGTCGACAACGATTACAACATCATCTTCTATCGTAATTTCAATTTGCCGGAGCCAGTAGACAGCAGCGGCACGGCATCAGAAGCAAACGCCCTGTTCCTTAAAAAACAGCTTGAGGAGCTCAAACGCAGTAACAACCGAATTGACATAGCCATCGATTCAGTAAGCACGCAGCATCTGTACTACCGCGATTCCACCCTGCTCCAACGAATGAACTACTACCCCTATGTGCAAACCCTTGTAATGCTGGCATTCGTAGGAATGGTGTATTTCGCCATGAGTGCGACAAAAAAAGCGGAACAAAACAAAGTATGGGTAGGACTCACCAAGGAGACTGCACATCAGCTCGGCACTCCTATATCATCACTCCTCGCCTGGAACCAGATACTTGCCGCAAACGGCACCGACCCAGAAATTGTAAAGGAGATAGACAAAGATGTAAACCGTCTCGCTTCAATAGCATCGCGTTTCTCAAAAGTAGGGTCGCGCCCGAAGCTGGAACCGGCTACTGTCGATGAACTTGTGCACCATTGCAGCGAATATATGCGCACACGCATATCTAAATCAGTGGAAATAACCACAGAGCTAAATGCCGGAGACGTGCAAAGCGACATGTGCCCGCCGCTGATGGAATGGGTTATGGAGAATCTCATAAAAAATGCTGTGGATGCGATGGAAGGGGAAGGCAGACTGGATGTATCCACCTCCGTTGACAAACCCGGCAACAAGATAACCATAGATGTGACGGACACCGGCAAAGGGCTGCCCAGAAAGCATTTCAAAACAATATTCCGTCCGGGATTCACCACCAAAAAGAGAGGCTGGGGACTTGGGCTTACGCTTGCCCGGAGAATCATTGAGGACTATCACCGTGGACGGATTTTCGTGAAGTATTCCGAACCGGGGAAAGGAACTACCATAAGAATAGAACTCCCTCTTTTAACCATAAATAACGTGAGTTCGACATAAGCAAT
>DAAJ01000076.1:43791-57396 GCA_001701115.1 Bacteroidales bacterium GP2 | reverse complement strand
TTTCGCTTATCTGCTTTAGTCGGCTCTGGTAAACCGGGAGTTCAAATAAGTGGAAAGCGGTCGGCGCCCGGAACGGGTGCAACCTGCCTTTCGACTTATTACGCGGAACTCAGAAGTGAAATTTACCAGATTTTACTAAAGCCGTGTAATTAGTCAAAGCTACTTGCTATGTCTTGAATCCAACAAATGGTTGCTGAATCTCGCCACAAAGATAGCTATTTAATTAGTAGCCTCCAAGTCACCAACGCTTTCCATGCACAAAATTAATGTGTTAATCGGTATTACTCGTTCCGATTAAATCTCAATTAGATTAGGTGAATTAAGGTTGCTGTAATCAGAGCTCATAATTGCTGCATTGGAGTAAATGATACCGTTTCTCTCAGTAATTCCATGTTGGGCGTGGATGTGTCCGAAGAGGTGTGCTTTAAGGTTGAGAGTAGAAAGTTTGGCGAGTATCTCCTCTGAGCCGTAATTGATATTATCATCAAAGTCAAGAATGCCGTATGCAGGGGAGTGGGTAATAAGAATGTCGGTGTTTTCCGGAATATTTGCGTAGTAACGGCTTTGGCGCTCAGTAATGCAATCTCCCATAAACATTGGCACACCGTAAAAATTCAGTCCATTGATCTCTATACCGGAATTGCACAGGTAGTGTACATTGCCGTCAAGACCGTTAATATTCGCACCATACAGGCAGTCATCATGGTTTCCGCAAATGAAAATCTTGTGAGCGTATGGAATGTCGCAAAACCAGTTCAGGAAATCAATTGCCTCCTTTTCGCTGCCTGTCATGGTGAAGTCGCCGGAATGGACTACCACATCCGCCTCCGGTAGTTCACGAAGCCGGTAATGGCTGCCATGGGTATCTGATATATGCAATATTTTCATGCGCATAAGTCTTTATGATGCAAAATTACGGTTTTGTTGTATCAAATTCCGATATAACCGATGGGAAAACAATGTAAATCTTACCGACAATAGTGGATATAATGTTTTTTTATTTTCTGCGCAGATAAATTGCGCACCGGGTTCATAACTTTGCGTCGTAAAACTTAAAAACATTAACAATGAAGACAATAGAAGGCTATGACGTGAAAATTTTCACTGATAATGTGGAGGAAACGGCGTTGTCACAGATACGGGAGTTGGTATCTATAGATGTGTTCTCAGACAAGAAAATAAGAATCATGCCGGATGTTCATGCCGGCGCGGGATGTGTAATCGGATTCACCGGCAATCTTGGGGACAAGGTGATTCCTAATATTGTAGGTGTAGACATCGGTTGCGGAATGCGCGTTGTTAGTATCGGCAATTTGAAAGACATTGATTTCTTTGCCAACCAAAGCGATAGTGTGGATTACCATGCCTTCAACGAGCATATCCGCAATAATGTGCCATCCGGAAAGATTGTGCGTGAGAGCCGTTTTGGTTTCAAGCCTCTTGCCGGAGAGGAGATGGATATTTACCGGGAAGCGAAAGAGCTAGTTAGAAAGATGTATTGTTACCGCGATTTGAAAGACACCGCGCGAATCAATAAAGCTATCGGTTCACTTGGCGGAGGCAACCATTTCATTGAGCTTGACCGTGATGATGAAGAAAATGTGTATCTTGTAATCCATACCGGGTCTCGTAATCTCGGAAAACAGGTCGCGGACATTTATCAGGCACGTGCCATCAAGCATCTTACTGATGGAGCGGATGAATTTGAGGAGTCAATCCGGCGTATAATAGAGGAGTATAAAGCGGCTGGGCGCAAATCAGAGCTTCAAGATATAATAAAGAAGATGCGCAGGGAGAACCGAAGCGGGGTGCCGCGTTTGCCACGCGACCTTTGTTATGTGGAAGGGGAGGCACGCGAACAGTATCTGCATGATATGCGCCTGTGCCAGAAATGGGCGGTGCTTAACCGGCGTCTTATAGCAATGCTGTTGCTCGGATTCTTCGGGCAGAAAGAATCAGAGGCAAGGTGGTTTGAGTCTGTACATAATTATATAAGCGATGACAATATGATTCGCAAAGGTGCGATATCGGCTGGAAATGGCGAGCAGTGCATAATTCCGTTGAATATGCGTGATGGTTCATTGATTTGCACCGGAAAAGGGAATGCTGAGTGGAATTGTTCAGCGCCTCATGGAGCAGGACGAGTGCTAAGCCGCTCACAGGCATACGAAAAAATCACTATGGAGGATTTCGAGGCATCCATGACCGGAATCTACTCTGAGTCAGTCAATGATTTTACCCGTGACGAATCACCGATGGTGTATAAGCCGGCATCTGAGATAATCGCAAATATAGGTGATACCGTTACTATAGACAAAATCATCCGTCCTATATTCAATTTCAAGGCATCGAAATAAAAAAGCAGCGTATTTGTATATGCAAAAACAATCAGGGCGCTTCCAATAAGCGCCCTGATTGTTTTTTTGGTAATTACATTCTTCTGCCACCACCAGGTCCACCGGGACCTCTCATCATGCCGCCGGAACCACCGGGTCCACGTTCAAAGTTTCCTTGGGGTTGTTTCCCTTTTCCGAATGTGTTGAAGCGGTAACTTACGCTGAACATGAAGTAGCGGCTAAGGGTGTTATATTTTACCTCGTCGGTGTAAAGTGATGAGCTGGGACTGCTGATGCTGCTGCGCTGGTTAAGCAAGTCATATGCTTTTACCGCAAGGGTGAGGGAGCGGTCGCGGAGTAACTCATAAGCCATAGATGCATTCCATAGCCATTCATTCTTGTTCATGCCCTGGGAGTAGCCTCTTGTAGCAGTGAAAGTGACATCACTGGAAAGAATGACATTGATTGGCGTGCGGTAGTATGCCGAGAATGAGCCACCATAAGAGTGAAGTGTCTGGTCTGCCTTAGCGTTGACGCTGTTGCGTGTCAACTGGAGCCCGTAGCGGGGGCGGAGTTCAAATTCAAGGTTTTCGGGGCGGAAGGACATTCCGGGTGACAAGTTGAGCCGGAATGAATTGCTGTTATTGCGGTTTCCGTTGGTAAAGCCTACTCCGTGGCTGAAGTTGGTGAAAAGATTGTTTGAGAACTGCCACTGCCTGTTGCGCAAGGGCATTGAAATCATATTGGCGACCATAGCGTTCCAAATGCCGCTGACATTGGTGTAGTGGGTTTCCTGTTCACCGGTATTCTCGTTGCGGAGAATCATTGATATGATAGAGTTCTGTACTACTGACGCATTTGCCATCAACATAATAGAACGCTGGTGTGTCATGTCAAAATCCTGGAACCTAAATGTCATGTTGTGGGTGAACGATGGTTTAAGGTCAGGATTACCCACAATGATATTCATTGGGTTTGACCTGTCCGGCACCGGCTGCAATTGTGAAATTGAAGGTTGTGCCGAGCGCCCGTTATATCTGAGGTTCATTGAGCGGCTCTTGCTGAATTTATGGCGGTAGTTGATGAACGGAGCAAAGTTGAGAACCCATCTCTCCGGGATATTGCGGTTTGCATCAATTAAATCAAGGCTTTTTGACATCTGTGGCACGAATGATACACCGACTTCAAGATTGATTGCCTTGGTGATCTGCTGGAAGCTCAGGCGCACATTCTGGTTGAAATAATCGTTGCGGAAGCGGTTGCTGAGTGAATCGTTGAAAATTTCCTGGGTATAGTCAATAACGTGACCGAGCGGATCTGTAAAGTCGATAGGATGGTCATAAACCATTTTATCCGCATTGTTCCAACGGTAGTTTGCGCGGTATGCTAACTTGATGAATCGTCCGTTGGATGCATCTCCGATAGGTTCCGTCCATGTTACTCTTCCGCTAACATTATCGCTCCATGTGTGGTTGTCATCAAACTGGTCGTAAATATTCAGCGAGTCGTTCATCATGTAGAAGAGGCTGCGTGAGAATGAATTCTCAGTTTCAGTTACATTGGAATGGCTGTAACTCATGTCAACTGAAAATGACCGTCCTTTTTTACTGCGGAATTTATGGTTGTATATGAAATTACCTCCGAATTCCAATGATTTGCCATCGCTCTCCGACTGGTTGAAAATCCTGTTGACCGGATTGCTGCTACCCTGCCA
This sequence comes from Bacteroidales bacterium GP2, assembly GCA_001701115.1. Taxonomy (GTDB): domain Bacteria; phylum Bacteroidota; class Bacteroidia; order Bacteroidales; family Muribaculaceae; genus Paramuribaculum. The sequence goes on along the minus strand of DAAJ01000076.1, from coordinate 53,346 downwards.
TGTGAAAGTGGAGTCAAGGCTTGAAGAATTGTTGAGGTTGTATGAAAAGCGCGGGCGGAATTCGATAGAGTTGAATGAATCGGGATTCCATTGTATCCTAAAATCTGCACGTACATTATGTCCCTTATCGCGGGTGTACTGTCGAAGTGATGCAAACTGGTCAAATTCGAGATAAGTTCTCTCAGTTTCCTTTATGCTGTTTCTGTCCGTGTGGCTATACATCACATTACCGCCAACCCTTATGATTTCTCCTTTGCCAACATTGAAGTTGACACCGAAAGCCTGCGATGTGGTAATGCCGTTATTGCCACCGAAGCGGCGGAAGCGTGAACCATTGCTGTCAGTGAATCCGAGCTGGTTGACATTATTGAAGTTGCCAAGGAAAGTAATCTGGTTGTCATTCCAGAAGCGGTTGATGTTGAAGTTGCCATTATAGCGGTCTTCAGTTCCGTAGCCGCCTTCCACATTTCCAAACCAGCCATTCTTCATGCCTTTCTTTACAGTTAGGTTAATGACTGTCTCATCTTCTCCATCATCTACGCCGGTCATGCGCGCCAGGTCGCTTTTCCTGTCCACCACCTGCAGCCTGTCAATCATTTCTACCGGAAGGTTCTTTGAGGCAACCTGAGGGTCATCGCTGAAAAATTCTTTGCCTTCAATTAGGATTTTTTTGACCTCCTTGCCGTTTGCAGTGATTTTGCCTTCTGAGTCAACTTCCACGCCGGGGAGGCGTTTGAGAAGGTCTTCTACAACAGCGTTCGGCTGGGTTTTGTAGGCACCGGCGTTGTACTCAACGGTATCCTCCATAACCTTAATCTCAGTCTGAACACCTCTTACAACAACCTCGGCAAGTTCAAGCGCACTCTCTTGCAGGCATATAGTGTCAAGACGTACAGATGAACCTTTGACATCAATGTTGCGGTTGTCAGTCGCATATCCAAGGTATATTGTCTGGACAATGTATTTGCCGTTGTTGACACCTGAAAAATTAAACGCGCCTTTTGAAGTGGATTTTGCGCCCTGCACAAATGAGGAATCCCTGGCGGCAAGAAGTTTTACAGTAGCTCCCGGAAGCGGTTCACCGTCAGGGTCGACGATTACACCTCTGATATTGAACGCCATTGCAGACGCGGCACATACGGCAGCCATGAATATTGCGGCTACCTTGCGAAGAAAATGAATGGTCATATATAAGAATCGTTTATTTCAAAATCCGTATAAGTAGACATTCTGCCTACCCAAAGGTTTAATCCCCGCTTCAAAAAAATCAAGGTAAAACTATTTTGAGGTCGAAGGCGAGTCGTTCACCCCAAGTGAATGCGTATTTTCCACGGCATGTGAAGCCAGTAGAGGCAAGAAGCCGTTGCATTGGCGTGTTAGCTACTCCGGTGTCGATTTTCACACTCCGTATACCGAGCCCGGCGATATATTTAAGTATCCTTTCAAGGACTCGCTTGGAGTAACCTTTGCCCCGTACATTCCGGGAGAGTGCAAGACGATGGATAGCGGCATAAGGTTCTGCATCTGTCCATATATCTTTGCGCATGTCGTATTCCTTGTCACCGTTAAGGTCTATCACGCAGTAACCTACCACAGCATCCTCTTCTGTAATCAAGAATCCTTTGGCAGCGGATATGTCTGATGAGATCACTTCCACCGAAGGATACCCGTCCGCCCATTGCCGAAATCCAATCTCACGCTGAAACTGGCGGGCATCATCACAGATATTCATAATTGCCGGTATGTCGCTTGGCGTAGCTTTGTGAAGATCAATCATGGGCTTGTTAACATTGAATCTGAACTGACACGCAAATTTACATAAAATCATTTATTCAATAGTCCTGTTGTGTAGAGTGGTCAACCTCTCGCGCCGCTTATTCGTTATATGAACAGGATTAAATATTAAATTATGAATGAAATAGATCTTTCAGAAATCAAGTCTCCGGCAGATATACGAAAAATGAGTCTGCCGGAACTAACCCAGCTTGCAGCAGAGATGCGCAGCACATTGCTTGAAAAGCTTTCAGCGCATGGAGGACATATTGGTCCGAACCTTGGAATGATCGAGGCAATCATTGCGCTCCATTATGTTTTTGATAACCCGCAGGACAAAGTGGTATTTGATGTGTCGCATCAGACATATCCTCACAAAATGCTTACCGGACGTATGGATGCGTTTATAGATCCGGCAAAGTATGACGATGTGACCGGGTACACTAATCCGTTGGAAAGCCCGTATGACTTATATTCACTCGGTCATACATCATCGGCTGTAGCTCTTGCAGCAGGCATAGCAAAAGCACGTGACCTGCAAGGCGGAAAAGTAAATGTTATCGCAGTGATAGGCGATGGTTCGCTGAGCGGAGGTGTAGCTTTTGAGGGGCTTGATTACGGTGCCACTCTCGGCACTAATTTCATAGTGCTTGTGAATGACAACCAGATGAGCATCGCCGAAAACCATGGAGGCATCTATGCAGACCTCAGTTTGCTCAGGCATTCCAACGGCACCGCGGAACCTAATCTTTTCCGCGGAATGGGTTACGGTTACCGTTATGTAAACTATGGGAATGACTTGAGGAGCCTAATAGAAATGTTCCGCTCAGTCAAGGATATCGACCATCCGGTAGTGGTGCATATCAATACAATGAAAGGAATGGGGCTTCCGGTTGCTGAGGCAAACAAAGAGGAATTCCATTATGGAGGTCCGTTTGATTTGAAAACTGGGGCACCTTTAGATGAAGGCAATTCCAAGGATGCTCCGGAGGATTACAGTGATGTATTTGCTGAAGGAATGCTCCGCCGAATGAAGGAGAATGATAGAGTAGTGGCAATAACAGCCGCCACTCCCGGAGTTCTCGGTTTTGACCGGGAACGCAGGAAGGTCGCCGGCAAGCAGTTTATTGACGTAGGTATTGCGGAGCAGGCAGCAGTAGATGTTGCGAGCGGTCTTGCCAAAGGAGGGATGCGCCCTGTCGTAGGATTGGTTAGCAGCTTTTTGCAAAGAGCGTACGACCAGTTCAGCCAGGATGTTGCGTTGAACAAACAACCGGTTACATTTGTGGTGTTCTATGGCACAATGTTCGGCATGAATGATGAGACGCACCTCGGATTTTTCGATATCGCTCTCCTTTCAAATATCCCTAACCTTCTTTATCTTGCTCCGACATGCAAGGAGGAATTTGAGACAATGCTCGACTGGTCGATAAAACAGAATGACCTTGCCGTGGTTATAAGGACTCCCGGTGCAACTGCATCCTCCAATCCTGCAATAACCTTGCTGGATGATTACTCCACTCCGAAGTATGACATAGTACGGCAGGGTGAAAAAGTTGCCCTTATCGGTGCCGGTTCAATGTTTGCATTCATGGAGCAAGCTGCCGACAGCCTTTCAAGCCAGGACATTGATGTTACACTTATCAATCCCCGCAATCTGTCAACCCTTGACTGCGCCACACTTGATGCTCTCAAGGATTATGAAGTGGTGGTGACAGCTGAAGACGGAATTGTTGACGGAGGATACGGGCAGAAAGTAGCATCATATCTTGGTGAGGCTCCTGCAAAGGTGGTAAATTTAGGTTTGCCTAAACAATTCCTTAACCGATATGATTATGCGGAATTACAAGCAAAATGCGGTCTGACACCCGACAGCATTGTAAGAACCGTATTAAATGCCTTGAAGTAAGAATTCCAATATATACCAAATGTGACGGTGGATCCTAACTCTTGCAGTTAGAATCCACTGTTTTTATTTTTAACATTGTTGAAATGGAACGAGGTGAGGGTTTGGATTGTTGTATAATAAAAGAGTAATAAAAAAGGTATAGATTATGAAAAGGAAGAATGCAATCAGGTTTATCGGCGCAGCAGTTTTAGGACTCAGCCTAAGCAGTTGCGAGGCAATGTGGGATTCATCAATAGATATTCCTCTCGGTTACGGCGGCAATGTAGGAGTGTCGGTAAGTAATGTGGGATATTCGCCGTGGGTGAATAACTGGACAAACTATATTTATGCCCCGTGGAACGGATTAGGCTGGAATCCGGCACCAGCCCGTCCTATAATAACTCCTGTGCGTCCTGCTCTACGCCCGGGTACAGTTGCCCCGCCTCCAGCCAACAATTGGCGTCCACCGGTAAATAACGGGAATAGCGGTAATTGGCGTCCACCGGTAAATAACCAGCCAAGCCAATCGGCTCCAAGCCGTCCCGGCAATTCCAATATAAGTTACCGCCCGGTAAGCTCCATGCCGCAAATTCCTGCTAATGCGACAAATCCAAAGCCTGAAACTGCGCCTGTGAAGTCTCCCGGCAGGCACTGATTATTTGAAGTCGGTAAATGCTACCGGCAACAGTGATTTTATTGAGGGGAGAATGAAGATTTCTTCTGCTCCAACAAGAAGCACCCTGACCGGTTGACCGGCAAGCATTTCGTATTCCAGAAGCGACTGGCGGCATGCGCCACAGGGAGCGATAGGTTCTTTGATTTCAGAGCCGTCAGTATCTTTTGCCGCAATAGCTATTGCACAAAATTTTTCATTCGGGTAGCGTGAATGTGCGTAGAAAGCAGCAGTGCGTTCTGCGCACAATCCGCTCGGATATGCAGCATTTTCCTGATTAGAGCCACTGATTATTTCTCCATTTGACAGAAGTATCGCAGCCCCTACGCGAAACCTGCTATAAGGTGCGTAGGAGTTGGCGGTAGCTTCGCGTGCGGTTTCAATGAGGTGGCAATCGAGTTCGTCCAGCTCCTCATCGGTCGCTACAGTAACCGGAACAGTGATATCAGCCCGTCTCATTTTATAATAAGGGATTTAAGCCTGTCTCCTCCGTCCGGGTCAGTGGCAATTGAACGATAGTATTTCTCATCATATCCAGGAAACTCAGGGTATTCTGGCATTCCGTATTCATTACGCTCAAACTCACCGTTTTTCTCCCTCTTGATATTTCCGTCAAGGTACTTAACGAAGAGATAATCACCAAGTTTACGGTAGCGTTTAGTGTAATAAGCAGTGCGGTCCGCAGTATACTTATTGAGTAGTTCAGTTGCCTGTGCCGAATCAAGTGATTTTACTTGTGCAACAAGCGCGGGAATATCTGCATGCAGGGAATCTTCGATAGCCGACTGCACTTTGCGTATATCGGGAATCATCTGGGAGTAACGGTTGTATGCCTGGTTTGCAACATAATTGTTAATCCAGAAAGCGCTATCCCATGAAAGATTGTACATATCACCGTTTCCAACAGCGAACTCATGGGGCACAGCATCCATTCCATTAAAAACAGGTATGTAGACACATGTATTGGCATCATCCACCCCGAACCAAAGGATGCCTTTCATCGGAGCAGGATTTTTTTCGTTCATCTGGCTGACAAATGAGAATCCGGTCTGCTGGGTAGCAATAGCCCTTTCATGAGTGTACTCCACATCATCCACCTTGTAGGTGAGGGGACGCCAGCGGTAAGGCACCTTATAAGATCCGGCACCTATATCCTGTGTCATGTCCATAGGTGTGTCCTCGAAATGGTCGCGCATCATTGCCTGCATATCTTTTACTGTGACAGGCTCTGACGGTTTAACCCAAAGAGGCAACGGTTCACCTTCTCCTTTCAGAATCCAGTCAAGGTAAGGCTGCATATCTTTGGAGTGTTTGTTATAAAACGCCCATACTCTGCCATCACATCCGCGCAGAGCTCCTCCGTCAAGTTCAGCATAAGCTCTTGAGAAGCTGAAATCTTCATCCTTGCCATTAAAATATCCTTTCTTCCGTGCAAATTCAATTACATCAGGAGAATAAAGAGTCTCAGGGTCGTTTAGGGGGAATTGGTGTATACGGGAGTGATTGGCGTGTCCGCTTATGCAGTCATCAGGCACTCTCCGAGCAACCCATACGGCGCCTTTGTCATCTTTCCCTTTACCTATAAGCTCCATAATCCACGCCTCATTCGGGTCAGCGATAGAGAAGCTTTCACCGCTGCTTGCATAACCGTATTCTTTAACGAGGTCTGTCATGACCTTTACTGCCTCACGTGCAGTCTTGGCTCTCTGCAGAGTAATATAAATGAGAGAACCGTAGTCAATAAGACCTGAACCTTCCAATTCGTGGCGTCCTCCCCATGTGCTTTCGGCAATTGTCAGCCCATGTTCATTCATGTTGCCAAGCGTGCGGTAAGTATGCGCCACTTCAGGTATTTTGCCGAGCGGTTTGCCAGTGTCCCATTCAACGACTTCACGCATTGTGCCCGGTGCATGGTCTGCCGCAGGCTGATTGTACAATTCGCCGTAGAGTGTGTGGGAGTCAGCTGCATAGGTAATGATAACACTGCCGTCTGCAGTAGCTTTTTTCCCGGCAATAAGGCTTGTGCATGCAATAGCAGCAGGAGCCGCCACTGCGATAATGGTTGAAACTACGATTTGCTTGAGGTTCATATAAGGTATTGTTCCGGTAAGGGGTTTTAATTTATCTTGCTGCTTCAATCATGCTTACAACAATAGGCTTGAGCCCGGTAAAGAAACATTCTACAGCAATGACCATGAGAATGAGTCCCATAAGTCGCATCATAACGTTGTTTCCAGTTTCTCCAATTATTTTTACAAGCCGGGTAGAAGCACGAAGGATGAAGTAGGTAATGAAATATATGAAACCGATGCTTGCAAGAAGCACTATCCTGAGTGTCCATGTGTGAGCATCGTCCATTAGCATAATTCCATTTGCAATGGCTCCGGGTCCACAGAGCAGTGGAATTGCAAGCGGCGTTATGGAAATATCCTCGGCATAGGTCTTGATTTCGTCGTCTTTCAATTTTGTATGTGTGAATTTAGCCTGAAGCATATCGTATCCTATTTTCAGGATTATTATGCCGGCGGCAATTCTAAATCCATTTGTGGATATGCCGAAGAATTTAAAAAGGAATTGCCCTGCGAGGGTAAATGCAACCAGGGTAATGAAGGATATAATTGTAGCCCTGCGTACAATCTTGGATCTTTCCGCCTCATCCATGCCGGAAGTCATGGTAAGGAAAACCGGCATGGTACCCAATGGGTTTGTGAGGGTAAAGAAAGATGTAAGGCAAATAAATGCGAAGGGCAACACAGCTGTGTCCAACATCATTTATGGATTTTCTGATTAGAACTCAGCGTTTTTAGGTGTTCTTGGGAACGGTATAACGTCACGGATATTAGTCATGCCTGTAACGAAAAGCACAAGTCGCTCGAAACCGAGACCAAAGCCGCTATGAGGCACTGTGCCGAATTTTCGTGTATCAAGGTACCACCACATATCTTTCATGGGGATGTTCATTTCCTGTATTCTGCCAAGGAGCTTGTCATAGTCAGCCTCTCTTTCAGAGCCGCCGATTATTTCACCGATTTTCGGGAAAAGCACATCCATTGCGCGTACAGTCTTGCCATCCTCGTTAAGCTTCATGTAGAATGCCTTGATGTCTTTTGGATAATCGGTAAGGATTACCGGGCGTTTGAAATGCTCCTCAACAAGGTAACGTTCATGTTCGCTCTGAAGGTCTGTGCCCCATGAAACGGGGAACTCAAATTTCTTGCCGCTCTCCTCAAGGATTTTCACACCTTCGGTATATGTAAGGCGTACAAATTCATCAGCAAGCACACCTTCAAGACGTGAAATGAGCTCCGGATCATACATCTGGCTCAAGAACTCAATATCATCCTTGCAATGGTCAAGCGCGTAGCGGACACAATATTTAATGAATTCCTCCGCAAGATCCATGTTTTCCTGAATCTCATAGAAAGCCATTTCCGGCTCAATCATCCAAAATTCAGAGAGGTGACGTGGTGTATTGGAGTTTTCAGCCCTGAATGTGGGCCCAAAAGTATAAATAGCTCCAAGCGCGGTTGCTCCAAGTTCACCTTCAAGCTGTCCGCTCACAGTAAGTGCGGTAGGCTTGCCGAAGAAGTCCTGAGAGTAGTCCACAGCGCCATCCTCAGTGCGGGGCGGGTTGGCAACATCAAGAGTCGTTACCTGAAACATAGCTCCAGCACCCTCGCAGTCACTTGCAGTGATGAGAGGAGTGTTGAGATAAAAGAATCCCTTTTCATTGAAGAATTTATGAACGGCAAATGCGAGAGCGCTGCGGATTCGGAGTATTGCACCGAATGTGTTTGTGCGCGGACGCAGATGCGCGATTTCACGGAGGAATTCAAGCGTATGTCCCTTTTTCTGGAGGGGGTATGTTTCCGGGTCGCTTTCACCAAGAAGTTCAAAAGAGTCAGCCTGTATTTCGGTAGTCTGACCTTTGCCCATAGATTCAACGAGCTTTCCTGTTACCCTGATGCTTGAGCCGGTAGTAACCTTTTTAAGCTGCTCGTCGGAGAATTTAGCCATATCGAACACAACCTGCAGGTTCTTAACGGTAGAACCATCGTTAAGAGCAACAAACTGTACATGTTTGTTTCCACGGCGTGTACGCACCCATCCAGCAGTTGTAACCTCCTGCCCGACAAATGCCGGGGTGAGGAGGTCTGTTATTTTAGTCCTTTTCATCTGTAAAATTACTTTTCCTAATGCAATAAGCCTCTATTTACTCAAATGAGCCCATTTTAAGGAAGTTAACTTCTTCCTGTGTGAGATAGCGCCAACGTCCGCGTGGAAGGTTCTTTTTAGTGAGACCTGCGAAGTAAACGCGGTCGAGCTTAGTCACATGATAGCCAAGGCTCTCAAAAATCCTGCGGACAATACGGTTTCTGCCGGAGTGGATTTCAATTCCAGCCTGGTTTCTGTCAGTGTCGGTTGCATAGCTGAGAGCATCAGCATGAATCGGTCCGTCATCAAGCTCTATTCCGTCAGCAATTTTCTGCATGTCTTCTTCGGAAATATCTTTGTCAGTCCACACATGGTAGATTTTCTTCTTCACATATTTGGGATGTGTGAGCTTCGATGCAAGGTCACCGTCATTTGTGAGAAGAAGCACGCCGGTAGTATTCCTGTCAAGGCGACCAACGGGATAAATACGCTCGTTGCAGGCTCCTTTGACAATATCCATTACCGTGAGACGTCCGTTTGGATCATCGCTGGTGGTGACACAGTCTTTCGGCTTATTGAGCAGAATATAGCATTTGTTTTCCAAAGTTACAATCTTTTCATCATACTCAACAGTGTCGTTGTGGCTGATCTTTGTCCCGAGTTCTGTAACAACCTTGCCGTTTACTTTTACGAGACCCTGCAGGATGAAGTCATCAGCTTCGCGGCGTGAGCAGATGCCTGCGTTAGCCATGAATTTGTTAAGACGAATCTGTTCATTGGGATCGGGTATAGGCATTTCGTACTCAATTCTCTTGGGACGGGGAGTGAAACTCTTTCCACCGTGGGGCATGCCGAACTGGTTGTGACGCATCTGGGGACGACGGTTGCCGTTCTGGTTGTTGTATCCACCCTGACGGTTATTGTTGTTATATCCACCCTGGCGGTTATTGTTGTATCCTCCCTGATTGTTACGGTTGTTGTAGCCGCCCTGGCGATTCTGCGGGTTATATCCGCCCTGGGTGTTACGGTTATTGTTGTATCCTCCCTGATTGTTACGGTTGTTGTA
>DAAJ01000076.1:0-43729 GCA_001701115.1 Bacteroidales bacterium GP2 | reverse complement strand
TGTAACCTCCCTGCGGGTTGTAGCCAGTCTGGCGATTATTGTTGTAGCCGTTCTGCCGGTTGTTATATCCTCCCTGGCGGTTATATCCAGTGTTCTGGTACCTGGGCTGGTATCCTGTAGCACCTTCTGTGTTCTCAGTAGAACCAGTGGCATCGCTGTTGGTGTCCTGTGCCTGAGGGCGAGGATTGTAATTCTGGCGAGGCTGATAGTTGTTGTAGCCGTTGCCTGCTTGATAGCGGTTGTTCGAGTAGTAACCACCCTGACGGTTATTGTTATAACTGTTCTGTCTGGGTCGGTAGCCCTCCTGTCGGAATTCGTTAGTGTCAGCAGATGAAGCTGATTCAGATACAGTGCTGTTCGTGGTGTCGAAATTGTCAGTAGCTCTCATCTCACCAATACGTGGACGTTTGCCTTTCTTTTCATTATTATCCATAGTGTGCGAAAAAAATCTGCCTCTCGGCGGTTGCTTTGTTAGAAATTAGCCCGGTTACCTACCGGATTTAGTTAATAAAAAAATTAGTGAAGTGAAAATTTCATCCCTTTGGAATATGGTGCAAATTTAGACGAAATTTACCATAATAACAATTATCCGCCCTGTTTTTATTGGCAGGACGGATAATTTTGTAAGATTTCACTAAACTGGATTAATATCCGGTGTATGTGTGGGGGGTGAGTTTCTTGAGCTCCGCTTTTACTGAATCGCTGATTTCGAGCGAGTCAATGAATGTTGCAATGCTCTCTGCGGTGACCGTGGAGTTGACGCGAGTGAGCTGTTTGAGTGTTTCGTATGGTTTCGGGTATCCTTCCCTGCGGAGGATGGTCTGTATGCCTTCTGCAACAACATTCCACATATTGTCCAAATCGGCATCGATGCTTTCGCGGTGAAGGATGAGTTTGTTGAGACCTTTGAGGGTGCTTGCCACAGCAATGAGAGTATGAGCCATTGGCACTCCTATATTACGGAGCACGGTGCTGTCTGTAAGGTCGCGCTGCAGGCGGCTAATGGGGAGCTTGGTCGCAAGATGCCCGAGGATTGCATTTGCAATGCCGAGATTGCCCTCGGAGTTCTCGAAGTCAATGGGGTTGACTTTATGGGGCATTGCAGATGAGCCAACTTCGCCTGCCTTGATTTTCTGCTTGAAATACTCCATTGATATGTATTGCCATATATCACGATCCAAGTCAATGAGTATGGTATTAATCCTGCGCATGGCGTCAAACAGAGCCGCAAGGTTGTCATAGTTTGAAATCTGGGTAGTGTACTCCTCCCTTTCAATGCCGAGGCTCTTGCTGAGAAATTCAGCAGCAAATGTCCTCCAATCAATACCGGGGTATGCAGTAAGATGTGCGTTGAAATTACCGGTAGCTCCTCCGAATTTGCCGCTGACGGGCACAGCTTCAAGCGCTTTCAGCTGTGTGGCAAGACGGTAAGCGAATACTTTTATTTCTTTTCCAAGACGGGTAGGGGATGCGGGTTGACCGTGAGTTTTTGCAAGCATCGGTATATCAGCCCATTCCTCAGCTTTTGCATCAAGGAAAGCAATGATTTCACGCACTGCCGGAATGTAAGCGTTTTCCAATGATTCCTTTAAGGACATCGGCACTGATGTGTTGTTGATGTCCTGGCTTGTAAGCCCAAAGTGGATAAACTCTTTATACTTTTCGAGCCCGAGAATGTCAAAGCGCTCCTTGATGAAGTATTCAACTGCTTTAACATCGTGGTTTGTCACGCCTTCAATCTCTTTGATTCGTTCTGCATCGGCGAGTGTGAAGTTTGCGTAAATTTCACGTAGTTTGGGGAATACTGATTTGTCGACATCTGCGAGCTGAGGAAGCGGAATTTCGCACAGGGCAATGAAATATTCAATTTCTACTCGAACACGGTAGCGGATGAGGGCAAATTCAGAAAAGTAGTTGTCAAGGACCTCACATTTGCTGCGGTAACGTCCGTCGACAGGTGAGATAGCAGTGAGCTGAGTCAGTTGCATAGCGATGATTATGTTTTAAATTATAATTTATTATATGCTGATTTCATTTGTTGCAATAGCCAGAATCTCAGCCGGTGAGTCCACTATGGTGTCCGCATAGTTTTCCGTAAGCTCAGATACCGGTCGGAATCCCCAGGACACTCCGCAGCTTTGCACGCATGCGCGTCTTGCCGTTTCCATGTCGACTCCTGAATCACCGACATAAAGCACCTCCCTTTTAGGAGTTGGGTGCTTGGAAAGAATGTCAAAGACAATGGACGGGTCAGGTTTTACATGCCAACCTTCCTTGTGCCCTTCAACTGCCGCCCATTCAATATCCGGAAAGAAATAGGATATAAGTTTGCTGACTGCTGCCTGGTATTTGTTTGAAGCGACGGCAACTGCAATATCATTGCTGCGTAACTCGGCAAGAAGCTCCGGAATGCCGGGATATGGAGTAGTCAAATCGGTACAATGGGCGTCATAGTACTCGGAGAAGAATCTCCTCATTTTCTGGAGGGTTGCCTGGCTGCGCTCATCTTCTGGCAAAATGCGTTCGAGAAGTTTTGAAACACCGTTCCCAACAAAGAATGGATATGAAGATGGGGCATGGGTTGGGAAGCCACATTGCGTAAGGGCATAATTTGATGCTTCCGCAAGGTCAGCGATAGTGTTGAGCAGGGTTCCGTCAAGGTCAAATATAACAAGTTTCTTCATAACAGTTCATTTAATTAAAAGGGATAGCCCACGGAGAAGTGGAATGTGGCGTCCCTTCCCCATTTAGGATGAATAATAGGCCATCTTTCCTGATTCATTGCCGGATTATATGCTTTCAAGCCAAGGTCGAACCTAAGGAGGAAATATGTGAAATCCAGGCGTATGCCGGCGCCATAGCTTGCAGCAATCTGTTTCCAGAAGGTATCGAAGCGGAACATGCCTCCCGGCTGGTTCTCGTAATTATGGATAGTCCATATATTCCCTGCATCGGCAAATATGGCTCCTTCAAATACCCAGAAAAGTTTCATGCGGTATTCCAGACTTGTGATAAAACTTATATCGCCGCATTGGTTGATGAAGTCAGTCACATTGTTTTTCGAGTCATAGCAGCCGGGTCCAAGTGTCCTTACACCCCAACCTCTCACTCCATTCGCACCTCCGGCATAAAACCTTTTTTCAAAAGGCAATACCCGGGAGTTGCCGTAAGGAACTCCAATTCCAAATCCGGCACGGAAAGCAAGGGTATGGCGGTAGGCAAGCATCTTGGCGAGCGAGTAGTCAATTTCCGCTTTAGCATATTGCGAATATTGTATGCCAAACAACTTATACACTCCTCCCTCACGCTTCTGTCCAAAAAGCGATGAAAGGGCATAAAGAAGGTTGCCGGCAACTTCACCGTTTACGCGAAGGGTGTAGATGAAGGGTTGCGACAGCGCCTGCTTTTCTGTGGCAGAGGTTATGCGGCGGTTGGTACGGTAATATGTGTAACCGCTCCTCATTATGAAGTGGTCCTCGTAGCTATACCGCAGCAAGGGGTTGGTAGGCGCAATTTGATTTATGAAATCTATAGTGCTTTCTGGCAGGTACACGTAATTGATGTCAATGAGGTCAAATGTGCGTCTTTCCCGATTTGCTCTTGCCGTCCATTTGTACTTCCATGCCGCTCCCGCAATGATTCGCGTGTATTCAGGACGCTCCTGGTAGTTGAATGAAACCGCAAGTTCAGTAGCGGCTTTGACACGCTGCTTGTAATTGCGTGACAGGAACGGGAAAAGGAATTTAGGGAACGTAATTCCTGTTTCTGCAGCATATTCCGTATATCGGTTGTTTATCAGTCCTGAAAGGTTGCCGGAAAGGCTTTCGTAATTCATCCTGAATTTCACATTAAGCAGTTCGGAGCGTTTGCCGAGGTCACGATGGGTATATGATACTCCAACACCAAACCCAAGGTCCCCTTCTGAATTTGTGCCCTCCAGTTCCAGTGCAACCCCTTGCTTCTTATTTCGAGTGAGCAGGATGTATGCGTCAAGCCATTCCTGCCCGTCAACGGTTGGAGCTGGCTGCATTTCTATATTTATGGTGCGCAAAATCCCTAATTGAGACAGAGCTTCGTATGTCCGGTCTATTTCATTTGCACGGTATATTTCCCCTGGGGAAATAAAGCATTTTTCTTCCAGAACCTTGGCTTTGATATACTTGTCCTCTCCATAGACCACATCTATTCCACGATATGTAACCGTGTCCTGAGGATGACCCGTATTGCCCGCATCAGTCACGAAAATGACTTTTCTCACTTTATATACAGGATGAATCAAAGTAGTGTCGGCAATATCTGAGTCAGCCTTTCGGGGAGGTCGGATGCTCATTGTAAGTTCAACATCGAGGGTGTTTTCTGCTGTGTCAGCAAAGAAAGTTATATATTCTTTAGAGAAAGAGTAATATCCTTTATTGCGAAGCCGGCTTGCAATAAGGCTGCGTTCATTGTCAAGCCTGTTACGGTCAAATATATCCCCCGGCTTCAATGTGAAAAGCGTGGAATCAGCGAGGACAAGCGGCGCGATAGCAGAATCAGGAATTTCGTATGTTATACCTGATATTACTCTTGGCATCCCGGCATTGATGTTATATGCCACATGCATTTTCCTACTTGCAGTGTCCGCTATAGTGTCAACGCTAACGGAAGCATCCATATATCCGCGGTTCACCATAGCCATCTTGAGCTGTTTTGCGGAGGCGCCGGTCAGGTCAGAATCATAAATTACAGGTGCTTGCCCTAAACGCCGTACCCAGCGGTTATACCATTTGGTAGTGTCCTTGCCACTCATGTTGTATGTGGCAAGCTGCAGTTTCAAAAAACCGAGAACCTTATGGTTTGGGCTCTGGCGCAGGTAATTGACCAGGTCGGCGGCTTCTACGGTGCCGGTGCTGTCGTTAACGTTTATTTTTACGTCTTCGAGCAGATACTCATTTTCCGGCACATGCTTGACAGAGCTGCACCCCCATAGCATGAGCGCAACAAAAAGTGCAGTCGCAAATGGCAGAGCCATAGCGGTGCGACAAAAAAAACTTTTTATGCCGGACTTCAATTTTTTTGTGCTGTTGGTTATTCAGCAGTGCAAAGATAATAATTCCCCTACAATAAACCGCACAGCGGCGGAATTGAAACCGGAGAATATTCGTACCTTTGCCAATGATTTTCATCAGCCAGTAATCATGAACAATATTTTTTTCCAGCTCTTTATCACTTTTTTCAAGATAGGAGCATTTACATTTGGCGGCGGATGGGCAATGATTTCCATAATAGAGAAGGAGATTGTTGACAAGCATCATTGGCTTGAGAGAGATGAGTTTCTGGACCAGCTTGCAGTGGCACAGTCGCTGCCTGGCATCCTTGCCGTGAATATTTCCGTTGCTGTCGGAGACCGGCTTCGTGGAATGAAAGGGAGCGCCTGCGCGGCACTCGGCACAATCCTCCCATCATTTCTTATCATTCTTGCAATTGCCATTTTCCTGACGCCGGATTTGATAAAGAGCAATGAAACGCTCAGCAAGATATTCAAGGGTATCCGCCCGGCAGTTGTTGCGCTGATTGTCGCTCCAGTGATTTCTTCCGCAAAGGCAGCTAAGATAACATGGCGTACTGTAGCCATCCCTGTTGCGGTTGCTCTTCTCATCTGGTCCAAAATACCATTTGTATCGAGTCCTATATTATATATTGTGCTTGGTGGCATCGGCGGCTATTTCTGGTTCCGCCGCCAGGTGAATGCAACCAGAGTTGCGTCGGAGAAAGGAGGTGAAGAGGCATGATTTATCTTAAGTTGATATGGGCGTATCTTAAAATCGGGCTGTTTGGTTTTGGCGGAGGCTATGCGATGCTTGCCCTTATTGAGCGTGAAATTGTTGGTCCGGGCTGGATTACTGAGCAGATGTTTACGGATATTGTGGCAATTTCACAGATGACTCCAGGACCTATAGGCATAAATTCCGCAACATATATCGGTTATGTGGCACCAGGGGAGGCTTCAGCTACGTTTTCCAATCCTCTTTTCGGTATTCTGGGGTCTCTTATATGCACGCTTGTGGTGGTGTTGCCCTCTTTCTTCCTCACGACTTATACAAGCCATTTCATTACCCGGCATAAAGAGAGCGCAATAGTAAAAGGTGTTTTCACAGGTCTCCGTCCTGTAGTTGTCGGGCTAATCGCGTCGGCAGCGTTGCTTTTGATGAATTCAGCAAACTTCGGTTCTGTCTCTTCAGAAGTAATTCCGAGCATATTAATATGTATTGCCGCATTCTGCATAGTGTTTTTCACTAAGATTCATCCGATTCTTGTGATAGTGCTTGCCGGAATTGCCGGACTGTTTATTTATTGAGCATGGCAGAGAAATTCACTTCATATAAGCAAACAATAGACTGGCTGTTCGGACGACTTGCCGTTTTCCAGCGTGACGGTGGAGACGCATATAAGCCGGGGCTGGACACTTCAAGGGCGCTTGCAGCTGCATTCGGCAACCCGCAGGATTCTTATCCTTCAATCCATATTGCCGGTACAAACGGCAAAGGGTCAACTGCACATACTATTGCAGCAATCCTTCAGAGTGCTGGATATAAGGTCGGGCTTTATACCTCGCCGCACCTTGTTGACTTTCGTGAGCGTATGAGGGTAAATGGCAAACCTATTACAGAGGATGAGGTGGTCGATTTCGTAAACCGGTTCATCGCCATGGATTCTTCATTGCGCCCCTCTTTCTTTGAGCTTACAATGGTTATGGCATTTGAATTCTTTGCGAAACGCAATGTTGATGTAGCGGTTATTGAAACAGGGCTCGGGGGACGGCTTGACAGTACAAATATCATTACTCCCATAATCAGTATAATCACCAATATATCATTTGACCATACGCAGTTTCTTGGCGATACTCTGGAAAAGATAGCTTCGGAAAAAGCAGGAATTATCAAAGAGGGTGTTCCGGTAGTGATAGGGGAGGCGTCCGGAGAGGTACGGAAAGTATTTGCCGAGGCTGCTGATGAGAAAAAATCGCCTGTGGTTTTTGCTGAAGATGTAAATGAAGTAGAATCTGTAAATACGGCATCATCTGAAATCAATAAATATTGCACACGTACTTTCGGTACTATTGACGGAGAGCTTACCGGGGAATGGCAGGCAAAGAATGCAGCAACAATACTTGAAGCAGTGAAGATGCTTCGTAAATCGGCGCTTAACATTCCTGATTCTGCAGTGCGAAATGGATTCAGTAATGTGTGCTGTCTCACAGGGCTTGCCGGGAGATGGATGAAGGTCAGTGATAACCCGTTGACAATATGTGATACCGGACATAATACAGGCGGCTGGCAATATTTAAATCGACGCATTGCGTCATTGTCTGGTGTAAAACATCTTGTTATTGGCTTTGTGAATGACAAAGATGTAAGCGGGATTCTTGAAATGATGAAGTCAATTCCCTCAGCACGATTCTATTTTGCTAAATCAAGTGTTGCAAGGGCTTTGGATGCAGAAACCTTGCGTTCTATTGCCGGACAGGCTGGAATATCGGGAAATGCGTATCCTTCAGTTGCGCTTGCTTATGAGGCAGCGAAAAAAGATGCTTCTGATAAGGACTCGATTTTTATAGGTGGTTCGACATTTGTCGTTGCAGATTTCCTATCCGAAATGAAATAAAAAAAATGCCCCGAGCGGGGCATTTTTTTATTTTGGGTAGGGATTAGCGTACAGCGATGGTCTCGATTTCTACAAGCACCTGCTTGGGGAGTTCACGCACTGCAACTGCTGAACGAGCGGGGTAAGGATCTGTAAATTCAGCACCGTAAACTTCGTTCATTTCGCCAAAAAGGCTCATGTCAGCGAGGAAAACGGTTGTCTTGACAACATTGTCAATTGTCAGCCCTGCTTCAGCAAGGATAGCTTTGATATTGCTGATGCTCTGTGCGGTCTGTGCTTTGATGCCTTCGGGTATTTCACCGGTAGCGGGGTTAACAGGAATCTGACCTGAGATAAATACCATGTTGCCGAGGTCGATAGCCTGGCTGTAGGGTCCGATTGCTGCGGGAGCAGCTTTTGTAGAAATTACTTTCTTCATAATGATTAGTTATTAGAGTGTTATATTTAGTGAAACAATGTTTGTGTTGTCTGCTACCTCAGTCATTGCTGTAGTTATTTTGCCGCATATCTCATTTGCTGCGTGGAATTTGTCATCAAAGTCTGGTATGAAATCTTTTGAACCGACATTCTGCATCCGCCTGATGATTTCACCGCATGTAAGGTTGCTTACATCAAGTGCCGGTTGCAGTGGGCTTTCTCCGGTCTCCGCATCAGGTTTTAGATAGTTGATTAGTCCTGCAGCATGTAGGGTAGGCACAATTTTATTGACAAGACTCATCGGAAGCTCATATTGTTTTGATAGTTCTGATGCAGTGAGCGGCTTCATGTCTTTGTAAAAACGTTTCGCAATTACAGCCATCACACCTATTATCACTTTACGGTAATATGCAAGGGATATGTTTTTTACGTCGATATAGTAGTTGTACAGTCCCACATTCTGTAGCGCATAGCATAATAAGGCGCCGATAAGGGTAATGAGCCACACAAGTTGCAGCCATATCAGAAGCAATGGCAAGAAAGAGAAACTGCCGTATATTGCATTATATCGTGTCACATACATTTGTCCGGTTACAAACAGCCATTGTAAGATCTGGAATGCTATTGCAACTACAAACCCGACTATGAAAGCGTTAAGAAATTTCACCTTAGTATTGGGTATGAGCATATATGCACCAGTGAAAAATAGTGCTGTAAAAATGAGGCTTCCTAAATCAAGCACCCAATCAATTGCAGGGCGAAGGAAATCGACATGGATTATGTGCTGCAGGGTAGTGGACATCAAAAGGGTAAGTCCGGCGCTGCATATCATTAGAATTGGAAGTACAAGCAGGATGGATATATAGTCCGTGATTTTGCGCATTATTGACCGTCCCTCCACATTCCAGATTGTGTTGAAAGAGTCCTCAACACTCATCAGCAGGCTGATTAACGTCCATAGCAGGAAAACAATTCCGACTCCGACGAATATTCCTTCCGAAGCTTGGTTAAGATATGAGTCAACAAACTTGAATGCAGCTTCCAATGCAACGTGTTGCGACGGCAGGTAAGAGTATAGTTGGTTTTTGAGGAGTTCCTGAAAGCCAAATCCGCGTCCTATGGCAAGAAGAAGGGCGAGTGCCGGCACTAAAGCAAGGAGCATGCGGAATGTCATGGCGCATGCTTGGGACTGCAAGTCGCGGTCAAGGAAGCTGCGCACTGATATATTTATGATTTTTACCGCCTCCACTTTCCAAGTGCGACGCGAGTCCCGCCACACACCGGTTGTGCAGTAAGTATATGCGTCCAATATCCGCTTCTTAAGTTGCTGGAAGCGTGATTGCTCTTCTGGCTGGTTGTTCTCCTCGTTCTCCATAAAAATATAACGCTTTCATGTCCGGGTTATGTTCGGACCTATTGTGCAAGCACTATATATAGTGCAAAAGTAGATATTTTTTTTTACTTTTGTGACTCATTTCTGATATCATACGCAATGGCAGGTAAATTGAAAATAGTCAAGGATCTTCTCGGCATTTCCGGTCCTGAGTTTCGCACTGGTTTGGTCCTCAGTGGTGGAGGAGCACGAGGTTTTGCCCACGCTGGTGCTATTAAGGCACTTAATGAAATGGGTATAAAGCCGGAAATTATTGCTGGAGTCAGTGCCGGCTCGGTTGCGGCTGTGATGTACAGTGCAGGGATAGAGCCCGAAAAAATGGTGGAGCTCTTTCATGATTGCCGGTTTTCCGATTTTTGCGAGCTCTCTGTGCCCAAGGATGGTTTTTTCCGTCTTGACCGCTTCAAGAATTTCTTGCGCAAGCATATTCCTTATGCAAACCTCGAAGATTTGCCGATACCTGTGGTTGTAGGTGCTACAAACCTTGATGAGGGCATAAAAGTAATATTCGATAAAGGTCCTCTCCCTGAGCGTGTCGCAGCATCATGCAGTATTCCAATTGTTTTTAAGCCGCAGAAAATAAACGGAGTAAGATATGTTGATGGCGGTGTGTTACACAATCTCCCGGCTTGGTCGATCCGCAACCGGTGCAAGTACCTTATCGGCATAAACTGCTCCCCGCTCTCGAAAACCACGGTAGGCAACAGCATTGTGGATATTGCCCTCCGCTCTTATGAGCTTATGGCTAAGACAAATGTAATACCTGATATGGAGATGTGCGACATTGTTATCAGAAACGAGGAGATAGCACGCTACAAGGTGTTTAATCTCAAGGAAATTGAAAAAGTGTTTGAGAGCGGGTACCGCGATACAATCAACTTCCTGCTCGAAAACGGTTTTAAACGTCCCGGGGCATCAAAGGCAGACGCTGCTGTTGAAGAGGCTCCCAAGAAATGATTTTTACTGGTACTCCTAAATAATATATATGAACCGCAAACCTGTTATTTACCAACTTATCCCAAGGCTGTTTACTAACTATAATGAAAAATGTGTGCCGGGAGGTTCACTTGCAAGAAACGGCTCTGGAAAGCTCAATGACATCAATCGTGATATTCTTGCGTCCATCAAGGAACTTGGCATTACTCATATTTGGTACACTGGTGTCCTTGAGCATGCCCACTGCAGCGACTATACCGAATATGGAATTCCAAAAGATAACCCTCATGTTGTAAAAGGTCTTGCCGGTTCCCCTTATGCCATTAAGGACTATTACGATATTGACCCGGACATTGCAGAAAATGTGCCGGATAGAGTAAAGGAATTTGAAAGCCTTGTGGCACGCACGCATGATATGGGAATGAATGTTATCATCGATTTTGTTCCTAACCATGTGGCACGCCGTTACCATTCCGATGCTGCACCTGAAGGGGTGGATGATTTCGGGGCAAACGACAACAATGGTCTTGGATTCAGCCCGGAGAATAATTTTTACTATATTACCCGTCAACTCTTCGCTCCGTCAGTTGATATGGGCTCAGGAAAAGAAGCCTATGTGGAGTTCCCGGCAAAAGCTACAGGAAATGATTGCTTTACCGCTTTCCCCGGGCAGTGTGACTGGTACGACACAGTAAAGCTCAATTACGGGGTAGATTACTTTAACGGCAATCGTCATTTCCATCCTGTACCAGATACATGGCACAAAATGCTTAATATACTTATGTACTGGGCTGGCAAAGGAGTAGATGGTTTCCGTTGCGATATGGCTCACATGGTGCCGCTTGAATTCTGGCAGTGGGCGATTGGGGCTGTAAAGCAGCACTATCCCCATGTTATTTTTATTGCGGAGCTGTATGACACCGGTATTTACCGTGATTTCATCAATATCGGAGGCTTTGACTACCTTTACGATAAGGTCAATCTTTACGATACCCTCCGGGGCATTCAAACAGCCAACTACTCGGCTGCACAACTCACCGGATGCTGGCAGACAGTTGAAGGCATTGGCGAGAATATGCTGAACTTCCTTGAAAACCATGATGAGCAACGGTTCGGCTCAAAATTCTATGCCGGCGATGCTGTCAAGGTCATCCCCTCGCTGGTAGTAAGTTCCATGATTGGAACAGGGGCGATGATGATATATATGGGGCAGGAACTTGGTGAGCCAGCCGTTGACGCGGAAGGATATAGCGGTTATGACGGAAGAACCACAATATATGATTATTGGAGCCTTGAAACATTGCGCAGGTGGCTTAACAACGGTAACCCTTCAGTTGATACTCTTAGCGACCGGCAGAGGTGGATTCGCGAAAAGTATGCTCAAATCCTCAATATATGCAATTCTGAATCGGCTATTGCCAAAGGACGCTTCTTTGACCTGATGTACGTCAACTATGAGAATCCCACTTTAAATCCGCATCGCCAGTATGTGTTCATGAGGAACCTTGCCGATGAAACCATAATCATTGCGGTCAATTTCAGTCAGGATTCCTGTGATCTTAAGGTTAACCTCCCTCGCCATGCCTTTGAGATGCTTCAGATTCCTCAGGGAAAGGCTAAGATGACAGAGTTGCTTAGCAATCGCACTGCCGTAAAACATCTTGCTGACGGGCAACCATTTGAAACATTTGTTGAGTCGTGGGGAGCAGCTGTGTGGAAAGTGAATCATAAAAATATTACTCCACTGGAAGAAAAAAATTAGTCAACGGCAACCGCACCCGCGAAAATTCACTAATTTTGCATCATAATTTTTAGTCACGAAATAGCAGTTTTATGAACTCAGTGAAACATCCCATCAAAATTTTCGCCGGCACCAAGTCGCGCTATATGGGAGAAGAAATTTGCAAAAACCTCGGAATTCCCCTCGGAGAGATGAATATCCAGCATTTTGCCGATGGAGAATTTGAAGTTTCGTTTGAAGAACCGGTCAGAGGATGTGAGGTTTATCTGGTACAGTCTACATTCCCTAACTCTGACAATCTCATGGAGCTCCTCCTCATGATTGACGCAGCAAAAAGAGCTTCAGCCCACAGTATCATTGCCGTAATCCCTTATTTCGGATGGGCGCGACAGGATAGGAAGGACAAGCCCCGTGTTAGCATTGCAGCTAAACTTGTTGCTGATCTTCTCAGTGCGGCAGGTGTAAACCGTGTAATCACAATGGATCTTCATGCTGACCAGATTCAGGGATTCTTCAATGTTCCGGTAGATCACCTTTATGCCTCCTCGGTTTTCATCCCCTATATTGAAAGCCTCAAGCTCGAGAATATGGTTATTGCAACTCCGGATGTCGGCGGTGCAAAGAGGGCAAACTCTTATGCGAAATACCTTGATGTGCCTTTGGTTCTCTGTCACAAGCAGCGTGCTAAAGCTAATGTCGTTGAGTCAATGACCGTTATAGGTGATGTGAAGGACAAAAATGTTATCCTTATTGACGACATGGTTGACACAGCAGGTACAATCACTAAAGCTGCTGACCTGATGATGGCAAACGGTGCTAAGTCTGTCAGGGCGCTTGCATCTCACGCTATCATGAGCGATCCTGCAAGCGAGCGCGTTGATAAGAGTGCTATGACAGAGATGATTTTCACAAACTCTATTCCTTTCAACAAGGATTGCAAGAAAGCTACTATTCTTAGTGTTGCAAAACTCATCGCTGACACAATCAATCGTATCCACAACCACGAATCAATTTCAAGCCAGTATCTCTTTAAATAATTGGCTTGCACTTTATAATGATAAACCGCTGCTTTCAATCTGAAGGCGGCGGTTTTTGCTTTCCTGATTTTCAGTCGGAATTCTTAATTTGGCAAGACCTGCATTGAAACTATCGTTTGCGGGCAAATAATCCATCTATCGGCAAGTTTCACCGCATTTGCTGCTTCCCTATCTCTTTCTTTGGGACGCTCTGCGTTTTCTTGCAGCGGAAGAACGGCTTGTCCCAGTGCTTTTAAGCCCCGAATACGCGCTCTGAAGCAGGCTGTTAGTCAGTTCAAAAGCAGGGGTCACTGTTCTCTCCTCATCTTTCAGTGTATGGCTGAAGAGCCATTCGTAGCTTTCCGGAAGGTAGAAAAGACGTGCCGGGCGTGAATGGTTCATGCCGGCTACGCGGTTATATATCAATCTTGGAGTCTCGCTGTCTGCATTTTTCATGGCAGATACAACCTTGTCGCTCTGCTGCACGCTCACAGCTCTGTCCGCGGTGCCGTGGATTATCCATAGGGGCACATCGTTCAGGGTAGAAAGGTCAGGAGCGGTCGCGCCGCCGCACATTGCTATCGCTGCCGCAATCCTGTCCGGGTATGCCGCCGCAAGGTCTATTGTGCCGTAACCACCCAGGCTCATGCCTATCACATATACCCTGTCGTAATCAACATTATGCTCATCGCTTACCCAGTCAAAGATATCCATTATTTTGTCAGGATTCCATGACCCTCCCGGATTTTGCGGTGCTATTACGTATGCGTCGATATTGCGTCCCTTCTCTATCGCGTCAAGGGTGCCGTATCGGCGCACCTTGTTAAGGTCGCGTCCGCAAAGGCTTGCTCCATGGAGGAAAATCACCACCGGTTTAGGTTCTACCTCCTCCTCGAGTGTGTTCTCCGGAGTATATAGCCAGAAATTATAAGAGTTCGGCACTGTGCCGTTATGGGCTGTGAGCTTCTGCGCCTCGGCGTTAAAGAATGCCGACGCGCCAATGACAGCTCCGATTAATATCCTTTTTAACATGATCTGCATAAAATTTATTCTATGGACACCTTATATATATACCTGCCGCGTGAGCCAACAACTGCTGAATTGCCGAATACCACCGGCGAAGATTCAAAATTTGCGCCCACCCTGCGCGAAGTTATCACTTTGCCCTCCGCGCCGTTGATTATGTATAGGTTTCCCGCAGTGTCACCGGTCAGTATGAACATCTCATCCTTCTCGTTCATATATCCTACAGGTGACGACCACGCATAATATTTTAATGGTATTGAGTATTCTATTTCGCCGGTGTTGCGGTTAAAAGCCACGAACTCCCCGTTTTGCCCTCTGTTGTTGCGCACGCAGTTTGAGAAAATCAGCCTTTTGCAGTTGCCGCGTCCGGGCAGTGCTGAAGCATAGTAGCCGCCGTCAAAATGCTTCTCATGCACCTCCACCCGTTCACATTCCAGCTCAGTCTTCCATATCTCCTTGCCGTTCATCGCATCAAGTTTTACGAAGCGTGCCTCGCCTGTGCCTTGCCGGTCCACCTCGCACCCCACATACAAGTATGGGTTTTCATCTTCAAGCTCCAGCACCGGGGTTGCATCAATGTCATCCTCCAGCTTGTAAAGCCATATTGGCTTCAATGTGTTGAGGTTCACACATATTATATTGCCGTGGTTATCGCATATGTAACCGTAGTTGCGGTATATGCACATCGAGGACTCTATTCCGGGAGCGCTTCCGTCCACCGTGTAGCGCAGTTCTGATTGTAGCCTTAGTTTGCCCGGGCTTACATGATATTTATATAAGGTGTTGTTCTCTCCGGGTCTAAACAGGAATTGTCCCGCTCTCACCGGTGAAGAGTCATATGCGCCCCAGCCACGCCACGCTTTCGGGTCGCGGTCAAAAGAATCAGTCACCTCATGCTCATAAAGGTTGATTGTTATTGCTCCGAAAGGTTTGCGCGCCGGAATCCCGTGCCCTACATAGAGGTTGCCGTTCAAAGTCGGGTCGAGCGACGGTGTGCCTTTGATTGGATTCCCCGCATCTATAGGCAAACGTGATTCTTTGCCGTTGTCTGGGTTGATGAAATAGACCTTGCCGGCGAGTGAACCCGCTATTATTTCGCGTTTGATGAAATTCGATGTCAGTGAGCGCGCATGCCTGAACAGAGTTATGCAGCTGTCTGGCCATTCCACATACAGCGGCTGACCTGTCCAGCCTGTACCGCCGCCCCACACTCCGAAAGCGGTGCGGGTAGTGTCATAACCTGTCTCAAACTTCCAGTCTATTATTATGGTGTCGGGAGTTCCGGTTATTCTTCCTCCGAAATCAGCCTGCCGCCATGCACCGTTGCGGAAAGTGAATGCCCCCGGAGCCTTGCTGTACATGTCCCCGAGATAACTTATGGTGCCTGATGCGGAATCATCGTAGCAATCCACAATAAACTTTACATCTTTTGCCGAAGGGTAAATTGTGTCCGGAAGCATGCTCAGGACTTCAGGCATCTCGGTGCAAACTGTATCACTCTCCTCCTCATCCATTACATCTTCAGCAGTTTTTTTTCCGCCGCAACCCGACAAGAGCAGCAGCGATGCAATGACTATGGCTGACGTTGATGGCGCTTTCATGAAGAATAAACATTTGCATCCGCAAAATTACTCTATCTTGTAGATAAAGTCAACTGGGACATCGAAATAATGTAGGTTGACACGTAAAGTGTACCCAATTTGTCTACAAATGTAAAAAAACGTATAAAATGTTTTGGAAATCTCATATAATAATTGTTACTTTGAGGAAAAATAAAATCAGCTAACCTTATGTACCCTTTTAGGGTACAGCAATTCTATTAATACCAATTAAAAATCTACATTTATGCAAAAAGTCTTTATTGCGGCTTTGGCACTTTTGACCACATCAGTGGTTCTTCCGCCTAATGCTCTGGCAGACAGCCAGATAGACAGGGGGGGGGTAGCAGTAGCCATAGCTCCGCAGACTGGAATTTGTTCCGGTACGGTTTATGATGAGGACGGCGAGCCTCTGCCGGGTGCGTCTGTCTTTGTTGAAGGTAGTAAAACTGGGGCGTCAACAAATGTTGATGGTAAGTTCTCTATTCCGAATGTTAAAGTCGGCACAACTCTTAAAATCTCTTATGTAGGCTATGTTCCTCAGTCTGTTGTTTGGGACGGAAAGCCTATCTCAGTAACTCTCCAGCCTACTGACGATACTCTTGATGAAGTTGTCATCGTAGGTTTCGGTACACAGAAGAAAGTCGACCTTACCGGTCCTGTTGACCAGGTGAAAATGACTGAAGTTCTCGGTGACCGTCCGGTTATCAATGCCGCTGCTGCTCTCCAGGGTGCTATGCCCGGTCTTATGATTTCAGGTGGATCAAACCAGCAGCAGAGCAAAAACATCAATATCCGTGGTGATCTTTCTCTTAATGGCGGTAGCCCCCTTATCCTTATTGACAACGTTGAAGGAAGTATCAACCAGCTCAACCCTGATGATATCGAAACTGTGACCGTCCTCAAGGATGCATCATCAGCTGCTATCTATGGTGCGCGTGCTGCAGGTGGTGTGGTGCTCATCACTACAAAAAAGCCAAGCAAGGATGCACGCTTTAATATCACCTACGGGTTCTCACAGGCTTGGGAGAAATCAATCAACCGTCCCGAGCAGGCATCACTCCTTGAGTATATCGCTGCTTACCGCGAGGCAAACTATTCCAACCAGTACTGGGCTGGAAACGGCAACCTTGACACTTGGGAAGAACTTCTCGGGCAATATCGTGCCGGAGGGCTTGAAGGTGTTACCGATAACGGTATCTACAAGCACACCGATGGCAGAATCTATTACCTCAGTGAAAGTGATATCCAGGGTTCTATCCTTGGCACAGGTGCCATGACAAACCACAACATCTCTATGTCAGGTGGCACAGACCGTCTCCGCTTCCGTATCTCTGGAAACTATAGCCGAAACAACGGTCCTCTGGTTACTGACAAAGACCTCTTTGTACGTAAGGCTATATCTTCTTATATCTCAGCAGACATTACCAAATGGTTTACACAGGAACTTAACATGTTCTATACAAACCGTCGTATCACCAACCTTTCAACCAATATCCGTGACCCGTACGCAACCCGTCTTATCTCATGGTATCCCGTGAAAGGCACTATGCCGGCTGAATACCTCACTAATGCTACGGAGGATTTGATTATTGACTCGCCCTACAACTCACTTATGGTAGGCGCTACCTCTAATGAAACATACTCAACTCCTCGTATACAGACAAAGACCATAATCACTCCGTTAAAGGATTGGACAATCACCGGAGAGTACACATACGACCAGTCTAACTGGCAGTACAAGAACTACACCGGGCTCCTCCATTATGCTGACGTTCAGCTTGCTGAAAAAACTGCTCCGGTTGACCCCACAAAGGACTATTATACAATCCAGAGCTCTGTCACTAAGTATAATGCGCTCAACCTATATACAAACTATAAGTTTGACCTCGGCAAGAACAACTTCGCTTTCATGCTCGGTTTCAACCAGGAAAGCTACAACTTTTCAAGGGTTAATGCCGGTATATATGGGCAGGCTGTAATCACTGTTCCCTCTTTTGAAGGTGGTACAGGTGAAAAGGTGATGTCAGACACATACACCGAATATACAATCCGTGGCGGTTTCGGTCGTATCAGCTACAACTTCGATGACCGCTACCTGATTAACCTCAGTGCGCGCTACGACGGCTCATCTAAATTCCCCAAAAAGAACCGTTACGGTTTCTTCCCCTCTGTTTCTGCTGCATGGCGTATCGCTCAGGAGAAATTCATGGAAGGCACCCGCAACTGGCTCAATGAACTCAAGCCACGTATCTCTTACGGCTCTATTGGTAACCAGAATATCTCACCCTACGGCTTCATCGCAGGCATGAGTATTGGAGAAAGCAATGTATGGCTCAACGACGGTCAGAAAGTCACTGTTATCAGCATGCCCGGTCTTGTTCGTGCCAACTATACATGGGAAACAGTAAGGACACTTGACTTCGGCTTCGATTTCAGCGTACTCAACAACCGCTTGACAGGTACATTCGACTATTACAAGCGATTTACTAAAGGTATGCTCGCTGCAGGTATGGAAATCCCCGGCACAGTTGGAGCTTCAGCGCCTCAGCAGAATATCGCTAATATGCGCACTGACGGTTGGGAAGCATCTATCCGTTGGCAGGACCACATCGGCAACTGGAGCTACCGTGTAAGCGCCAATATATATGACCACATGTCTAAAGTTACCAAGTACAACAATGCTACCGGAAACTTGAGCAACTGGTATGCAGGTCGTGATTTGAACCAGATTTGGGGATATGTTAGCGACGGCTACTACTCTATAGATGACTTTGACCACGAAAAAGCCTTGACTGGTACATGGCAGCTGAAAGAGGGCGTTACATCCGTTCAGGGTGTGCAGGTTCGCCCCGGTGACATGAAGTTTAAGGATCTTGATGGCGATGGAGTCATCACCACAGGTGCCAATACTTTTGATGAACCCGGCGACCGCAAGGTGCTTGGCAACTCTACCTCTCGCTACCAGTTCGGTGCTTCTGCTGGTGTCAGCTGGAAAGGCATTGACTTCGATATCCTTCTTCAGGGTGTCGGCAAGCGTCAGTACTGGCTCGGCGGAGCATCGATGTTCCCATTTGCTGCTGCTGGCGCTGATGGTGTTTTCCAGCCGCTTTATTACAACCAGACCGACTATTGGACTGCTAAGAGCTACGACCCCCAGAGCCCCGACTATATGGTGGCGGCTAATCCTGAGGCTAAGTTGTTCCGCATTTACAATCAAGAAAACAATGTGAGCTATAACACCCGTACTTCTGACAAGTACCTTCAGAGTGCTGCATACCTCCGTGTTAAAAACATAACTCTCGGATATACATTCCCGGCTGCTCTTACACAGAAGGTTTCAGTCAACCAGTTCCGTGTCTATTTCAGCGTGGAAAACCTCGCCACTTGCACATCGCTTCCCAAAGGCTACGACCCGGAAAGCTTGGCTTGGGGCTATCCTTTCTACCGCACTTGGTCTATCGGAGCTACAATATCATTCTAATTTAATCACAGATAAGGAATAAAATGAAACCAATATACAAAGCACTTTCAGCAGCTTGTCTGGTGGCTGTCGGACTCTCGATGACCTCCTGCAACGATGACTATCTGGAAAAATATCCCCAGACAAGTCTTACCGAGCAGAATGCTTTCCAGACCTACGAAAATTTCCAGGCATACATGTACAACAGCTACGGTCTGTTTACTAATGCCTATATCTTGACTAACTTTAGCGGCGGCTCATATTATTGGGGAGGGCAGTGGAATAGTGACTACTGGTCCGGACTCATGACTAACCGCGAAAATGGTCTGAACCCGTATGCATGGCAGAGTTTCAGTCCTATAACTTCAGCTAATGCTTATTCTCCATGGAGCTTCGGAGAAATCCGCCGTATCAATGTAATGCTTTCGCACCTCAATGATGGTAATCTCACAGATGCGGAAAAGCGTCACTGGCGTTCTGTGGGCTACTTCTTCCACTCCTTCTGGTATATGGAATTGGTAAACAGGTTTGGTGACATTCCTTACATTACCGATGTGCTCAGCGACGAGTCTGAGGAAGCATACGGTCCCCGCACACCGCGTAAGGAAGTTGCAGACAGCATCATTGCTCGTCTTGAGTATGCTATCGCAAACCTCGGTGACACATCCAAGGACGGCTCAAACCCGCTGAATGCTGATGCTTGCCGCGCTGCTCTCAGCAGGTTCCTCCTTCGCGAAGGCACATGGGCTAAGTACCATAACCTCAACGAGCCTTGGCAGCAGTATCTTGAGAAGTGCCTCACAATCTCCCAGGAACTCATGAACAAGTATCCTACACTTTTCAAAGGAAACGGTTACAATAAGTATCCCGGTGCAGGTTATGATGAAATGCTTACCTCAGAGAGCCTGCGTGGTGTTCCCGGCGTAATCATGTACAAGGAGTACAATGAAAACCTCATGCACCGCTTCAGTGACCTTATCCACGTGGAATCTCATCGTTGTGACGGTCCCCAGCACACTGTAGATATGTTCCTTATGAAGAACGGTCTGCCTATCAATAACCCCAACTCTGGTTTTGAAGGTGGAGAAGGCAAGGACCTTTATGACTACTTCAACAACCGTGACCCGAGGCTTATTGTGAACTTCTGTCCCCCGGCTATGGGCAATATCGTCAGGACTGCTAATCCGGACAATGTTACAACATTCCTCAAATGGAGGTTCTACAAGCCCGGAGAGAAAATGAATAATGGTGTACGCATCGTATCAGAGGAAGACTCCATCAAGTTCCGTCGCTTTATTGACTATCTCGGACCGAACATCCACTGCGTAAACGGTGAAGGCGATCCCTCATGGGGCGTTAAGCGTCTTCCCGGTCACAACTGGGGTGGTGATATGTCTCACTCTTCACCCAATATCACACAGTATTCTCAGACAGACAACTATATGCGTTGCTGGACTGGATACTATTTCTGGAAAAACTTCACTATGTGGGAAGTTGGCTCTAACGGCTACTACCAGACTTCTGACAAACCGATCTTCCTTATTGAAGAAGTGCTCCTCAACTATGCTGAGGCTGCATTCGAGTTAGGCAAGTTTGACCAGAGTGTTGCAGACATTACTATCAACAAGCTCCGTGACCGTCTTGATATGGCGCACATGGAAGTGGCTAAGATTGATGGAAGCTTTGACCCGGACCGCGACAAAGGCACTGCGCCTTGGACCCGTGGATATGATGCCGCTACAAACTATGAGGTTGACCCTGTCCTCTGGGAAATCCGCCGCGAGCGCATGATTGAGCTCTTCGGTCAGGGATTCGCTTTCTACGACATCCGCCGTTGGCACAAAGCGCCTTACTATGTCAACCGTCAGGCATGCGGTGCATGGGCAGATGCTAATGACTTCCCCTACGGTACTGGCAAATACACCGGTGACTTTGTTGACTACAATGAAGTTAAGGCTAATGGCTATGCGCCTACTATGGGTAAGACCCCCGGCAAGGGATGGATTTACACATATCCCAGCCCGCTTGCGTCAGGTAAGGGATGGTTGGATACATACTATCTCTCAATGGTGCCCACTTACGAAATCACCATGAATCCTGAGCTCACTCAGAACCCCGGCTATGATGCACTCTTCCCCTCTACCAGCGAAGAATAATATAACTGGAATGTAAAAGGTTTAGGTAGAACATTAACCTTTTTCGAATCTTGAAGCGTGTCAAATTCATTTTGGCACGCTTTTTTTGCGTGTTAAAAGTTAAATTTGCACGATACATAGAAAAAAATTCATCTCAGGGTTTAGTTTTCGCATACTTGCGTGTCTTTATAGTGCATGGCAGCCAAAAATGACATAGAACAGCTTTTCAAGGCACATTATGAGCAACTCCTCCGGTTGGCGTTGGGATTGCTGCACGACAATGATCTTGCGCGCGACATTGTCCATGATGTATTTGCCTCAATTCTGGATGTGGACTGTGTTTCACCCGGCATTTCAGCGGCATACCTGCTGAGGGCGGTGCGCAACAGATGCATCAACCATATTCGCGATTGTGAGACCCGCCAGCGGATTGCTCACCTGTATTTCCTTGACAATGATATGTATGAATCTGAGGAGGGCAACGATGAGCAGCTTATGGCTTCTGTCCGGGGAATCATCCGGACGGACCTGTCTGAAAAGGCGCGGAGAGTCATAGAGCTGAGGTTTGTGCAAGGATTGCAATTTTCTGAGGTTGCAAGGCAGATGGGCATCAGTGAGACTGCTGTTTTCCGTCATCTTCGCCACGCATTGGTATTAATTCGTCAAAAACTGAATCAAAATGGATAAATACGATCTTGTGCTTGATGTTATCGCACATCCCGAAAACTATTCTGCGGAGCAAATGGAGCAAATTTTGTCTGATCCGGAGGCAAAAGAAATATACAATCTTTTGTGCGTGACCGATTCTGCGGTTGAATCGGCAAAGAAAGTGGATGTTGATGCGGAATGGAAAGCATTTTCCCGGAAACGTAAAATCCGGTCAGCAAGGTTTGCATGGTTCGGAAGCCGTGCCGCCTCGATAATCGCTTTTGCGGCAACCTCTCTTGTTGCTGTTGCTTTGGGAGTTGTTGTCACGGTGGCGGTCAAAGGCAACCGCACCACAGCGCTTGAGGATAGCGGCGCTCCGGCACAAATTGCAGCGGCTCCCGTGAGGGATACGGTTGCAGTTGTACAGGATACAATCCTGAAAGTTGCTGAACCTGTAATGTTTGAAGATACGCCTCTTGAAGATATAATGGCGGCGATAGCGCGAACCTATTCTATTGAAGTGGTTTTCAAAAACAAAGATGTTGCAGGGCTGCATCTTTACTATAAGTATAATCCATCCCTCTCGTTGGAAGAGGTTATTTCACAGCTGAATACTTTTGAGCAGATAAATCTTGTTTTGGAAGGGAAAAAACTAACAGTCAACTGATATGAAACACATGCTTATTTTCCTGTTGGCTGTAATTGGTTTCATTCCGGCTTATTCCAGGCATTATTCCTTTCGGTTCAGTCACACTCCGGTTTCAGAAGCTCTTGTGCAGTTGAGCAAGGACAATCCGGATGTTAATATTTCATTCATCTACATGGAGCTGGACAGCTATCGTACCTCCGCTCATGTTGATGCCGATGACATTTACAGTGCTATCCGGCAGATAGTTGGGCTGAATCCTGTGTCGGTTGTAGAGAAAGACGGCTGTTTTTACATCGAGGCTTTGCAGCATGGCAAATATGTTTACACAGGTCATGTAGTCGGTGCGTCAAATGAGCCTGTTGCATCTGCTACCGTCCTGCTGCTTGCGCCCAAAGATTCTACAGTTTTGACTTACGGATTCACTGACTCCATGGGAAATTTCTCAGTTCCATGCGATTACCGTAAAGTGGTGGCGAAATTCAGTTGCCTCGGTTACAAGCCGTTGTTCAAGCACTGCGCGGATGATGCGTTAGGTACAATAATGATGGAGGAATTGCCTATTCAGCTGAAAACAGTGACGGTGGAAGGGGACAATGCCTCGCTTTTAACCGACAAGAGCATTTACCGTCCCACCTTTCGCCAGAAGAACGCCTCCCAGACCGCAACCGATTTATTGAGGAATATCGCAATACCTCAGATTACTGTTAATCTTGTTGATGAATCCGTAACTACATTGTCCGGCGGACCGGTCGCGTTGTATGTAGATGGACTGCCGGCATCGCCCCGGGAGTTGCAGGGTATGCGGGTTGCGGATGTACGAACGGTGGAATACCTTGATTTCCCTACAGACCCGCGCTATGCCGGCAATGACCATGTTATTAATTTCATAATGCAGAAATATGAGTACGGCGGATATACAAAATTTTCGGCAAGTGAAAATGTTCTGATTGGTTTGTCAAGCCGTGCTTCGCTGTACTCAAAGTTTTCATATAAAAAGATGATATACGACCTGTACGCGGGTGCGTCTAATTACAATTTGCATCATGCGGGGACTTCAAGG
Organism: Bacteroidales bacterium GP2; assembly: GCA_001701115.1. Lineage (GTDB taxonomy): Bacteria > Bacteroidota > Bacteroidia > Bacteroidales > Muribaculaceae > Paramuribaculum. The sequence continues at coordinate 20,003 of DAAJ01000076.1, read as the reverse complement.
ATAGGAAAATACATGCTGCTTGGTGAAAACGGGTCGGACAACACTGTTATAAGGAATGAGGAATTTGAAAAATCGCATTTCAAGTACAATCAATACCCGGTATCTTTAAGGGCGGTTTATGATAGCGACAATGTGCAGGTCGGCAATACCGTAGGATTTAATTTTGACAGCAGTCCGGTTGCTGACACACAGGGCACTCTGTCTTATAATCAAGGCATGGGAGAAAGTTACAGGTATATAAACCGGCAACCGTACACCACCCGGCATTTTGTATGGTCAGGAGCATATTATTTTGTATTGCCCCATGATTTTCAGTTAAGCCTTACACCGAATGTTCACTACGGGAGCACCGATTATGCTTACTCGTATTCTATTTCCCGCCTGGGTGCCACAGATATAGATAACACATCAAAGGAGCATTACAGCAATATCAGTGGAGGGGCTGCGTTGTATAAGCGTTTCACTAAGAAACATAGCGCTTTTGCGAATGCATACGGAGGTACAAATCATAATCGCGTAAGATATTTTGGCACTTCTCCTTATAATAATGACTTTTCTGACAGTTATGCCGGAATCCGTGCGGGATATAATTTCAATGTCCGCCGTTGGCGCTTTGATTCCAATATTGCAATGCAGTGGGAGCGGAATAGCATAAACGGTGAGGCTGTAAGCGAGATTTATCCGCTTATAAATATCTCCGGCACTTTCTCGCCATCTACGCGCCACTCGTTGCAGGCTTTTTTCCATTACGGAGCGAACTATCCGGGTGAGAGCGTTAAATCGCCTAATGTGTTGCAGGATAATGAACTGATGTACAAGACCGGAAATCCGGAACTGTCATTCTCGCGTCAAGTCACTTTCAATTTGCAGTATAATTGGGTGGCAAATAACCGGTTGTCACTCTCCGTGTTCAGCCAGTATTTCGGGGAATACGGTCTGTATGTTCCGGTATTCGAGCGTTATAACGGCGGCAAGGCTTTGCTCAAAACCTACTCATCCAGTCAGGACTATAACCGTACGAAATTAGGTGCTTCCTTCAACTTTAAAATGCTTGGCGGAGGATTGCAATTCGCGGCACAACCTTCAATCACAATGTTCAGGTATAATGGATATTATAATATGTCGAAATATCCTTTTTCCCTTAACTCTTCAATTACTTACTATCTGAACCTATGTCACCGACAGATTGATCCGGCNNAACCGCTTCTTCTTCCAGGCATCATTTCAGACAGCTTCAAGGACAATCAACGGCAATATGGGAGTTTACTACAAGAACCGGAGTTATTACCAGATGGATGCCGGATGGGGAAATTCAGACTGGAATATCCGTATTTCTGCGGCAAACATATTCCGGGGCGACTGGCTTGCTGCAACCCAGACATTGGACTCACCGCTCTATTCAGAAACAATGCTTCAGGGAGGGACATATTACCACTGCCGGATCAATCTGTCGGTGACATATACATTCGGCTACGGCAAGAAAGTGAAGCGCGGCAACGAGATAGGCGAACAATCCACCGCCCCCTCCGCCATCCTCAAATAAGTCCTTGTATATAAAAAAGGAGCGGCGTGGAGGTTTACTCCGCGCCGCTCTTGCCTGTTATTCGGCAGGGGCTTATTTCTGGATGATTTCAAAAATGCGAACCGGACCTTCGATAATGAAGTTGCGTGTTTCAGGGGCGAAGGTTATGTTGGTAAACGGATTGTCGATTTTGCGTGTCTCAATCACAGCGCCCTTGTCATTGAGCTGCTTGAGGATGATGTCCTGTGTGAGTGTGTCAAACAGGAAGATTGCTGAGTTGGCGTCCTCTTTTCTGCTGAACTGGAGTGAACCATGGTTGGTATATCCAGTAGAGGGGTTGCCGTCGAAAGCAAGGAGGGCGCTCTGGAGGTTGTCGGCAACGATATTCACGCCGGCATTTTTCTCGCTTACAGGATTAACGCGGAATGAGCGCACAGCAGCCCAGTTGGTTTTCTTGCTTTCAAGTTTGCGCAGGCGCACATAGCGCGCTTTCACAGGATTGCCTTTCCAATCAATTACGTACTGTCCTTCAAGCTCATCGGTGAGTGGCTGCCACTCTTTGCCGTCAAGTGNNCTACTGGATATACCAACCATGGTTCGTCAAGTGATGCTTCCACAACAGCTTTGTCGAAGTAGTCAACATCATCAACAGAGTTGCGACCCTGGTAGATGATTATGTTTTCCACATCTGTGGGCTGACCGAGATCAAGTCCGATCCAGTGGTTGGTCTGCTGTGAGTTGCCGGAGGTGTAGTAAGTGGTGGTGTCGTTATCGAGCATCAGTTTGCCCTGGGGTGATGAGAGGTTGCGGTATGAACCAACGGGGCGGTGGATGTTAGGCAGTCCGCCGGCAATGCTCTTATAGAATGCGTAGAGCATATCGTCCATAGCGTTTTCATAGAAGGGCTGGAGCTTCATTGTGCCGATTTTGTGAGCCTGGTATGCTTCGATTTCTTCCGGAGTCATGAGGTTCTTGACGTATGCCGCCCAGAATTCCGCAGGCTGGTCGCTTTCGTAAACCTTTATGAGGTCAAGGGTACGGTTGCCGCGTTCTCCAAGTTTGCCAAATTCAGTGAGCCAGGGGTTGATTTCATTAAGGAGACCTTTATTTGAAATTGCCTGCATCTGCCCGGGCACTTTGGTTATGCGGTTAAATTCGTCACGGAGCGCGTCAAACTGTTCCTGAGTGTACTCATTATAGGGGAAAGTAGTTGTTTCCCAAGATTCATCGCGGCGGTAACCGGTTTGTGTGTCAGCAGAGTGGATAGCGAAGAGGCGGTATGCCTCAGCAGCTTCGGGAGCAATGTTTTCAAGACCGCGTTCCCAGTTGTCGATAGGATTGTAATCAGCGATATTCCATGCGTAGTCGGCAACTCCATAAAGGGCGAGCTTGCTTGCTTCACCATGTTCCATCGGGTTGCTTTCGATTCCGGCAACGTCCTTGGCGGATAGGGTAGTGTCAAGACCGTAAACGGGACCCTGAAGGATGATGTTGCGGCAGTAGTCGGTAACGGGGAAGTTCCACCAGAATAGGGCGGGACGCTTGATGCGTGAGTTCACAAATTCGAGTGTGCTCGGAGTGAGGTCGCTGCACACAACTTTTCCTGTCCAGAACACTTCCACATCCGGGTTGAGTGTTTCACCGTAAACAGCAAGCTGTCCGGTAGGTTTGGGATTTGCCCAGAGTTCGGTGTAGTCAGTGGGGCATATCATAAGGTTTGTGACGTCACCTTTTTTCTTTACAAAGTCAGTTGTAAGGTCGTTGAGCAGCTTTGTCTGCATCTTAGAGTCGGTGCCGATACCGCTGATGTCGTCAAAGAATATAGCGAATGAGCGCACTCCGAGGTCATACATCATGTCAAGTTTTCCAACAAGGCTGTCATAATCAGCTTTGTCCCAACGAATGTCCTGTCCCGGATGGATAGCCCAAACGAAATTGACATGGTTCTTTTTGCAAGCATCAACGAGTTCACGGATTTTCTTTGCCTGGTCCTCGGGATAAGGGAGACGCCAGTAGGGTGAACTGTGGTATGGGTCATCTTTAGGACCGAAGATATAGTCGGTCATTTTGTTTTTGCCGTAGAAGTCAATAAGTGACAGGCGCACTTCGTGGCTCCAGGGATTTCCGTAGAATCCTTCCACAACTCCGCGATAAGGCAGGTCGGGATAGTCATTTATTGAGAGATAGGGGAGTGTGCCGTCCTGTGCGACAGGGCTGTCAAGGAGCTGGCGGAGTGACTGGAGCGCATAGAAAACGCCTGATTTATCGAAAGCATTGATTTTAATGCCGTTTTTGTCGATATTGAGGCTATAAGCGCCTTTAACAGCTTTTACTCCGGTTTTAGCCGCAACTTTTTCGCCGTAATCAGCCTTGATTTTGGGACCTTTGACGCTTGTGGGGAGCTTCAAAGTAGTGAAGTCGCCGGCAAAATCAGCAAGCATTTTAGCATCGGGTTTGAATCCTTCTGCAACATTGATGGTGTGAAGGGAATCAACTTTGAGCTGATGCGGTGTAGGGTTAATGATAATGCCGTGATGGTCAACTTTGTGACCGGGAACTTTAAGGTAGCTCTGCACCTCTTTGCGCTGCGAGTTCAGGTCGAACTGCGCTGCCGCAGGAACTGTTGCAATCGCAGCAGCGGCAACAGCGGTGAGTAGAATTCGATTGAAATTCATGGTTATATATCAGTTATTAATATAAATTGCATGGTATATGCTACAAAGATACACCATAAGGCGGTAAAAAACAAGTGTCCGCCATTCAAATGAATAGCAGACACTCGGTATTGTCAGGTCATGTGGTTTATTATGCCTTGATACGCTCAACGTATGAGCCGTCGCGGGTATCAATCTTAACCTTGTCGCCGATGTTGCAGAAGAGGGGAACGCGAACCTCAGCGCCTGTTTCAAGAGTAGCGGGCTTGAGTGTGTTTGTTGCTGTATCTCCTTTGATGCCGGGTTCGGTGTATGTGATTTCAAGGATAACGCTGGTGGGCATTTCGCAAGTGAGGATAGTGTCAGATGCTGCATGAACCATAGCTTCGCAGATATCGCCTTCCTTGAGGAACTGCACGCCTTCGATGCTTTCTCCGGGAAGAGCAACCTGCTCGAAAGTTTCTGTGTGCATGAAGTTGTAGCCCATGTCATCCTTGTAGAGGTACTGGTAGGGACGACGCTCGATGCGGACTTCCTCAACTTTCACGCCGCTGTTCCAAGTCTTGTCGATAACACGACCAGTTTTTACGTTTTTAAGTTTTGTGCGTACGAAAGCCGGACCTTTACCGGGTTTCACATGCAGGAACTCAACGATGAAAAAGTAGTTGCCGTCGATTTCGAGGCACATTCCGTTTTTAAAATCAGCAGTAGTTGCCATAAAAATATTGTATGTTCTTAATGATTTTTCCTTGACGCAAAAGGCTTTATGCCTAAAGCGCCACAAAATTACAAAAAAATCCTTTGATTCACAACCCTAAACGCCGTGGCATCTATCGCGGAAGTCTTGCATTTCGTAATTGAACCTTAAAAAAAGCCTGCTGACAGTGGCACTCGTTCAGCGGGTGCGCCTTGGGAGGAGGGATGTGAGCCATCGGCGGACAGGAATGTCATATATCCGGAGGAAGAACCATGCGAGGAGTATCACTCCAACAAAAATTACAGCGCAAACCGGAAGTACCTGGTCAAAGGAGAGACCGTTTTTCCACACATAGGAGTAGAAGAGGTACATTGCGGGATAATGAATGATGTAAACTGGATAAGAGATGCTTCCAAGAAACTCACAAATCCTGCCAGATGTTGCGTCAGAAGTAAATCCAGATGCGCCAATGTAAACTACAAGCGGGAATATTACGAGCGTGCAGAGCAGGTCGTAGACAGCATTGAGAATAGAAGGCTCTCCGGTCAATGTTACATAAGGTACTGAGAGCATGGATACTATCAGTGCGGTGCATATCCAGAATGCCCCGCGTATTTTCATCGGCTTGAATCCACGGCTCATATACAGACCGATGCCGAATGAGAATGCCATGCGGAAGAATCCTCCAATAAATCCTATGCCGCTGCCATAAGTGCCGTCTACGCCGAAACTCCAACCCATGCCGATATGGAATGCCCCGGAGGCATTGAGGAGCGCCAGGAGTGCGAGGACTGCGCCACAACATATTACTACTACGCGGAGCGCATTTTTTGAAAGGCGGTGGAGTATAATCGCATATATTATGCTGCCTATATATTCAAAGAACAATGACCAGCTTGGACCGTTGAGCGGGAACATTTCGCCATTTCCTCTGATTTCGGGAATGGCTCCGGGTAGCGAGGGTATCATGAAAAGACCGAGGATGAGTGAAAGCACAATAGCCGTGGTGCTCACCGATGTGCCATCCCATTTTTCGCATCCCTGTATTATGAAAGCGATTACACCGAGAAGGACGCCTATTATAACCATAGGTTGCAAGCGGATGATACGGCGTAGAATGAATCCTCCGGCAGTGAGCCCTTTTTTCCACCGGTCATCGTAAGCATAACCGATAACGAATCCAGAAAGGACAAAGAAGAAATCCACAGCAAGATAGCCATGGTTTATATTCTGGTCAACCGGGCTCGTGGCGAAGGCTTCACCGAAATGATACAGAATAACCATTATAGCAGCAACTCCACGAAGCCCGTCAAGGAGCTCGTAGCGCGGTTTGTTTTGTGCAGGGTTCAGGGTCGACATAATTTAGGTAAAATGGATTTGTTCCGCAAAGTTATGAATAATGCGGATGCCAAAAATTGTCCTATGTCAATTTTTAATCCTTGCTTTGTGAGCGAAGCCGGCTAAGTGTGGCAGGTGTAATGCCGAGGTAAGACGCGATATATGACAGGTTTGCCTTGCGGGTGACATGAGGGAACTGTTTGCAGAACTCCATGTAGCGTTCTTTTGCCGGAAGGGTGAGCCTCTCTTTGTGGGAGCGATGCAAACGCCTATACTCGTTCTGATGGATAACCCTTCCCCAGTTCGCCAAATCCAAATCCTCAGACCATAGTCTCTGCAAATCCTTCACGGCAATGCGGAAAGCATTCACCGGCTCCATGGTTTCCACAAATTCCTCGCTCTCCTTATTATAATATACCTCATCCATGCTAAATACAATGCCTCCTTCTTCGGAAAAAGATGTGGTTATCTCCTCTCCTTCAACGAGCCAAAATGAGCGGGTGAGCCCATTTTCAATGAAATAGGCGTTGCGGCATCTTTCCCCGGCTCTGACAAGCTGCGTGCGTTTGGGAAATGCGCACGGATGCAAGCATTGCAGCAGCCGGGAAAAAGATTCGTCGCCAACGTTCCAATCCCGTCGGATACGGTTTACAATATTAGGTATGTCTGGAATTGACGGGTGCATGGTGATTGATATGTGGAATCAGAATGAGTTGTCGTCAAATGATTTGTCCCAATCTTTCCACACGGCTTCATATCCAAGGTCGCGTATTTCCTGCGCCACTTCCGCCGGTGTGCGGTCGTCTGACACTTCAAACTGTTCAAGCGCTTCCGGAGTGGAGACATATCCCCCCGGCTCGGTCTTGCTGCCGGCACTCATGGATGTGACACCAAGTTTCATCATGTTTGCCCGGAACTGTGGTTTCTCGCGTGTGGAGTAGGAAATATCAACATCGTGGTCAAAGATCCGGAATGCCATAGTCAGTTGGGCAAGTTCCCGATCGGTCATAACCACATTGGGGGAGTATCCTCCTTCTGCGGGACACATCCTCGGGAAGTTTACGCTGTAGCGCGTTTTCCAATAGTTACGCCGCAGGTATGTGAGGTGACGCGCCATCATTGTGACATCAGTCCTCCAGTCCTCCAACCCTATGAGCACTCCCATGCCGATTTTATGCACTCCAGCAGCACCCATCCTGTCGAACCCGTTTACCCTCCATTCAAATATTGATTTCATGCCCCTCGGGTGGTAGGATTTATACGCTTTTTCGTTGTAGGTTTCCTGAAAGCATACAACACCATTGAGCCCGCTGTGGGTAAGCCTCTCATAATCGCGTTGCTTCATGGGCATCACTTCGATTGTGAGATTGTTGAAATAGGGGCGAGCGGTGCGGAGCACTTTTTCCAGATAGTCCACTCCATTAAGAGCCGGGAACTCTCCAGAAACAATCAGCAGATTTTCAAATGGACCGAGTTTGCGTATAGCCTCGCATTCGGCTTTCACCTGGTCAAGTGTCAGTGTTACCCTCGTGAGTGGATTGTGATGGTTGAAGCCGCAATACACGCAATGGTTGGTGCAGGCATTTGACACGTACATTGGGATATATAGCGAGATTGTGCGCCCGAAACGCTCAAGCGTGTACTTATGGGCGAGTTGCGCCATCGGTTCAAGATATGCCGCCGCTGCCGGAGAAATCAATGCCATGAAGTCGCTAATGTCAAGATGCTCTTTAGCAAGAGCCCTTTCCACATCGGCAGCGGTTTTTGAAGCAATCTCGCGGGTAGTGTCGTCCCAACTGTATTTTTTGAGTTCTTCGTAAAACATCCAGCCTCCTTATTTAGCACATTCGTCAGCTACTTTCTGTGAAATCCTCATTGCACAGAAATTAGGTCCGCACATGGTGCAGAAATGGTCGTCATCCTTGTGGCTCTCCACATAGTACTGCTTAGCCCTTGCCGGGTCAAGGGAAAGATTGAACTGGTCTTTCCAGCGGAACTCAAACCTCGCCTTGCTCATAGCATCATCACGCACCTGCGCTCCGGGATGCCCTTTAGCGAGGTCGGCAGCATGCGCCGCAATCTTATAGGTAATGACCCCGTTCCTGACATCTTCAAGGTTGGGGAGTGCCAGATGCTCTTTAGGTGTTACATAGCATATCATGGCAGTTCCCATCCAAGCTATCTGTGCAGCACCGATAGCAGAGGTGATATGGTCGTAGCCAGGGGCAATGTCGGTAGTGAGCGGTCCGAGCGTATAGAAGGGCGCCTCGTGGCATTTTTCAATCTGCCTCTCCATGTTTTCACGGATTTTGTGCATCGGCACATGACCGGGTCCTTCTATAAGCACCTGCACGTTGTGTTTCCATGCTATTTCGGTGAGTTCACCGAGCACATCAAGCTCAAGGAACTGTGAACGGTCGTTGGCATCATGGATAGAACCGGGTCGGAGACCGTCCCCGAGAGATACAGCAACGTCATATTTTGCCAGAATCTCGCAAATTTCATCAAAATGGGTGTAAAGGAAGTTTTCCTGATTGTGGATAACTGCCCAGCTGGTCATTATAGAGCCTCCGCGTGACACTATCCCGGTAAGGCGCTCATTAATCATGTCGGCATGCGCCCGAAGAGCACCTGCATGGATAGTGAAGTAATCCACGCCCTGCTCAGCCTGCTCAATAAGCGTATCACGGTATATTTCCCATGTCAAATCCTCTACCTTGCCATTGACTTTTTCAAGAGCCTGGTAAACCGGGACGGTTCCAACCGGCACCGGGCAATTCCTTATAATCCATTCGCGCGTTTCGTGAATATTGTCGCCAGTGGAAAGGTCCATGAGGGTGTCCCCACCCCAGTAGCAGCTCCATACGGCTTTGCTGACTTCCTCCTCAATGCCTGAGCTGAGGGCAGAGTTGCCAATGTTGGTGTTCAGCTTTACAAGGAAATTGCGCCCAATAATCATGGGTTCGGCTTCGGGGTGATTCGGGTTTGCGGGGAGCACAGCCCTGCCTGCGGCAATTTCATCGCGGACAAATTCAGGGGTAATGTGGGTCTTGATGCCAAGCGCTTCCGCATTCATGTTTTCGCGGATAGCCACATATTCCATTTCCGGGGTGACAATTCCTTTTTTTGCGAGTGCCATCTGGGTGATTTCTTTCCCCTCCTTAGCCCTGTAAGGTGTGTGGCGAATTGCGAAACGGATAGAGTCCAGGCTTTTATCCTGCTCCCTCATGCGACCGTAATCGGATGTGATTCCCGGCAGTTTTTCAAGGTCATCCCGCTTTACGGTCCACTCTTCGCGAATGCGAGGTATGCCAGCGTTTATATCAATCCTGACAGCAGGGTCGGTGTATACCCCGCTTGTGTCGTAAATGTAAACCGGGTCGTTTTCGCGTGTTATTTTTTTGTCACCGACGATTTTTACGGTAGGAGTGAGGTTTACTTTGCGCATTGCAACCCGGACAGGATGAATGTTGCCGCGCATATAGACTTTTTCAGAGCCAGGATAGCTGTGTATGTCAATATTCTCAATAGTCATAGCAAAATATATAAATAGTCAAAGATTGTCAAGAAATGAGGTGAGTGGACTTGTTGCCACAGGTGAGGAGGATACCGCCCCAAGCCCGGCAAGATATGCCTTTCTGCCGGCTTCAACTGCGAGCTTGAATGCTACAGCCATTTCAACAGGATCCGCCGCAACGGCAATTGCAGTATTAACCAGCACCGCATCCGCTCCCATTTCGAGCGCTTCCGCAGCATGGCTCGGCGCCCCAAGCCCTGCGTCAATGATTACAGGTACACGGCTTTCGGCAATGATGATTTCAACCAAATCTTTGGTGCGTATGCCTTTATTGGTGCCGATAGGTGCTCCCAATGGCATGACAGCCGCTGTGCCGACCTCTTCAAGGCGCTTGCAAAGTACGGGGTCTGCCTGAATGTAGGGTAGGACATGGAATCCTTCCTTAGCCAAAATCTCAGTAGCTTTCAGGGTCTCTACAGGGTCAGGTAGAAGATATTTAGGATCCGGATGTATTTCCAATTTGATAAAATCCGTGCCAAAGCATTCGCGCGCGAGCCTTGCCGCCATAACCGCCTCTGCAGCATCGCGCACTCCGGAGGTGTTAGGGAGAAACTGCACATGGTCGCGGTTGATATGGCGGAGCATATCATCCTCTGCTTCATTATCCATGTCAAGGCGCTTCATCGCCACGGTAATCATTTCTGAACCGGATGCGAGTATTGCCTCAAGCATTTTTTTATTTGAGGCGAATTTGCCTGTACCGACAAAAAGACGGGAGGTGAAATCGCGTCCGCCTATGGTGAGTATGTCTTTGCTCATTTCTGTAGTTTATTAATAAGTCCAGCAGTGTATTCAACGGGATCTCCAGCATTAATAATAGCTCCGCTGACAGCCACACCGTTCACTCCAGCAGCGAGAAGCGGTTCAATGTCGTTTTCTGTGATTCCACCGACAGCCACGACCGGGAACTCAACTCCTTGCTCCCTTGCTTCGGCAATTACTTTTTTCACTCCTTCAATGCCAAGCTCCGGTGACAGCTTTGCTTTGGTTGTGGTGTAGTGCACCGGTCCTAAGCCGATGTAATCAATGTCTTTGCCTTTGTAGCGGATAATATCTTCTGCGGTGTTTGCTGTAACTCCGATTATAGCATGGGGACCGAGAAGCTCGCGTGCTTCCAGCGGATCCATGTCATCCTTTCCAAGATGTACTCCGCTGACACGAAGCTCATTAACAAGCTCCACGCGGTCATCAATGATAAGGAATGTGTCGTTTTCCTTGCAAAGCGGAATGATTTCGTTAGCAACGGCTTTTACTTCCTCGTCAGAGGCGTCTTTCATTCTTAACTGAATCCAACGGCATCCTCCTTCGATAGCCATCTGTGCTTCTTCCGCAATAGAATATTTGTCGGAAGGGTGTGTGATAAACTGTAACATATAAATTTTGTGTTTGATTATTGTTCAAAATTTTTAAAATCTTGCGTAATGAGCCCAAGTTCATCCAAGTCACTGACTTTGCTGAGACATCCGAGGACAGCATAGCCGGCGATAGGCATGAATGCCATATCCGGTATCTTGTGCGGTGCAATTCCTCCGAGTGCAATCACAGGCATCATTGCAGCGGCTCTTGAAAACTCATCTTCATCAATGCGGGGAGCATATCCCGGTTTTGAAATTGACTGGAATATCGGGCTAAGGGTCACATAGGCAAATTTTCCGGTAGCGGCTGCTTCAGCAACCTCTTCAACAGAATGGCAGGAGCAGGAAAGTGTGCCGGAATAATTTGCCGGTGGAGCCGGACAACGCCTGTTGAGGTGCAATCCTCCAATATTGAACTCGTTTATGAGCTCAAAATGCCCGTGCAGCTTAAGCCGGGAATGATAGCGCTGCGGGATACGTTCAATGATATTCCGCACTTCGCGCAGGGTGAGGTCCGGATAACGAAGATGAATGTATGTCCACCCTGAATCAAGAAGTTTTGTCAACCTCTGTGCTTCATTGTCAAACGGTTGCTGCCCCGTGATAACGATCCTTATTGGATTATCCACCATAGAATGCCGTTATAACAATTACAGAATCGCCATCTTTAAGTACTGTCTTGCCACGCTGCGCAGCCGGAACAACAATGTTGTTTAGCGCTGTTGCGATGCCGTTTGGTTTTACATCGGCTTTGTGCAATGCATCTTCAAGTGTGGCGCACTCGTCAATTTCGTATTGTTTGCCGTTTATGGTGATATTCATGCCGCTATATATTATTTAGGTGATTTGGGATTGAAGTTTTTGAGCCTTCGTGGCGCGAAGAAATGGTTTGCCGGTCCATGCCCATGCCCGCAGGTGACATACGCTCCTGCTTCCAGCGCCCTGGTGACAAACAGTTTGCCGCTTTTGATAGCGTCGGCAAGCGTATAGCCGAGTGCGAGATATGAGGCGATTGCTGCGGAAAAGGTGCAACCTGTGCCGTGGGTATTCCTTGTGTTAACGGCATCGGCACGAATTTCAAAGACTTCCGCCCCACAGTCGAGCGAAACGAAGTCGGTCTTGAACTCGGTGTCTGTGCTATCTCCTCCTTTTATAACAACATTGGAGCATCCCATTGCATGTAGGGCGTCAGCCTGGCGAATGAAATCAGTCTCTCCGGTAAGAACTTCCGCTTCCTTATAGTTGGGTGTGACAAGCAGCGCGTGTGGGAAGATGAATGATTTCATGGTGTCGACAGCAGATGGCTCAATGAGCTGTGAGCCTGATGTGGAAACCATGACAGGATCCACCACAAGCTTGCTGACAGATGAGCGTAACAGCACAGATGCCACTGCCTCAATAACGGGCTTATTGAAGAGCATACCAGTTTTAACCGCAAGCGGAGGAATATCTGCAAAAACCATTTCAATCTGCTGCGCAACTATTTCAGGCTCGATGCCTTGCACGGCAGCAACTCCAGTGGTGTTCTGCGCGGTAATCGCAGTTATCGCGCTCATGGCATAGCAGCCAATAGCCGAGATGGTCTTTATATCTGCCTGTATTCCAGCTCCTCCGGAGGAGTCAGACCCGGCGATAGTGAGAACGGGATAATATTGTCGCATATCTATAACTTTTGTAATAAATCTACGACACCGGGTACAAGCCTGCAAGATGACAATTCCTTCGCCGGTGCTAACCGGATCAGGTTCGAAGGGTCTCATCTCAGCCATAAGCATAGATCCGATCAATGCCTCGGCACCCCTTTGTCGCGGTTGCAAAGATACAACAAGGAAAATGCAAATGCAAAGAAAGAAGCGTGTAATCGGGCGTAGAATTTGAATTTTAAAACTGAACTAAATACAATTTAATGATATTTCACAAGTTAGATGTGGTATAATCCGACAAAAGTGATTAACTTTGCATCCGTATTAAAAGGGGTACACAGTACAATACGCATTTATCTGAGGACAATGACAGTTTCCTGTCAGCGCGGTTTTACCACGCGTATTTCCCCAATAAGTAGTGATTGTATAGTGTGTGCCACCGGATAGTGCTTTCGGTGCCGTTAACATACGCCTTTGGCGTGCACCCACATTTGATTTGTTAGATAATATACTTGAATTTTGGTTATGAGGGAGGTGCGTTGCTGTGAAGCAGCGCACCTCCATTTTTTTAATGGTATGGTCGGATGTAATCAAACACATAGTCATCATCATCAACGTAAGGTGGCTCAAATTCGGGCTCGTCAGGTATGTTGTCAAGCGTCGCGGTGTAGTCGTGGTTGTTCTCTTCCTCGCATTTTACCAGATAGTACATTATCCACATGTGGTGTGGTTTGATTTTTGGAGGGATTCTGTAGAATAGGTCTTTTATCGGTCCGGGCAATCCTTCTACTGCCGTGATAAGTTTTTTGTACTTAGGGGCAATGTATTCATCCTTGTTGACATAGCAATGTTTGCCGTCATCAAAAGTCTGGAGCGGTTGAGGTTGTGCGGGAGATTGTTGCTGCTGTGGCTCGGGTGCTTCGGTAGGCGGTGTTTGCTGAGGTGCGGGCGTTTCATGCTGTGATGTATTTGTGTCAGGCTTTGTAGAATTGGCAACAGTATAAGAAGAGTTGTCAATAGAAAGTTTTATGACGTTAAAAATAGCCTGTTCTATTGCATCAAGAGTCGTTTCCTCTCCAGTGGAGATGTAGTTGAATACAGCGGACATGATTTTTAACTGTGTTTCAGGTTCGAGGGTGTGAATCGCATCAAACCAGCTGACATTGAATGTAATAATTTTGTTAGAGTTCATAGTTGATAAATGTTTAAAGGTTGTTGTTAAAGGTTTACGCTGCAAAGTTAGGAATCATTTTTGAATCCGCCAAATAAATTATAGGTAAATTTACAATAAAATTGTAAATGGTTGGCAGTTAGAGTAATGTGAGTTGAGGATGGGAAAGGGTGCGCAAAGCACAATATTTCACCTATCCGAAGTTCCTTATATATTATGGTATGTGATGAATTGCGAGTTTTCAAGCGACATAAGTCCGCTGTAAACAAAATTCCGCACCTCCTCCTCGCAGGGAATGAAAAAATGAATGATGCGGGCGGCACAATACGCAATATGGTAGAGGATGCTATGAATTGAAGAGAGGAAGTGGATAATATTTATGCAAAGATGAGGGCTCTTTCGGAAATATCTATTAATTTTACAGAATAATACGAAATGAAAATGAGTGCTGAGAGTGTCTGCCATGATGCGGAAGTCATAGCTGTAAATAAGCGCAGTGTTCTTCTTAAGGTTGTCGGTGGTGCCGATTGCTGCGGTTGTGCATTGTCACGCGTTTGCGGTGGAGACGATTCAGGAGTAGTGCTTTCGGTCCCCATCACTAATACTAATATAAAGGAGTATTCGGCAGGTGACAGGGTAAAGGTATATGCCACGGCAGGAACACAGCTAAATGCCATGCTTTTATGCGTTGGTATTCCTTTTCTTGTGCTGATAGCTCTTTGCGGGTGCTGTGCATCCCTGGGATTCAGTGAAATTGTCTCTGCTGTTACGGGGCTTGCCGGAGTTGCAGCATGGTATGCGGCGCTCTATATTATGAGGAATAAGTTGACTCGAAAAATTGTCTGGAAAATAGATGATTGACAAAGAGAGGATTGAATATAATGAGTGAAGTATTTTTTGCTATAATAGTCCTTGGCGGCATAGGAATAGTTGCAGCTGTGCTTCTAAGCATCATATCCAAGAGGTTTTATGTTAAGGAGGATTCGCGGATAGCTGAGATTGAAGCGTTGCTTCCGGGTGCGAATTGTGGCGGGTGCGGTCAAAGCGGATGCCATGCGTTTGCAGTAGCTTGTTGCGAAGCGGGTAACCTTGAAGGGTTGGAATGTCCCGGAGGGGGTAAGGAGGCGATGAATGGCATTGCGGCGATTTTAGGCGTGGAGAACCACGGTGGTCCGGTTAAGGTGGCGGTAGTGAAATGCGCGGGAGAGTGCGATGAACGCGTGCGCAGTTCCTATTATGACGGTGCCAAAAGTTGTGCTGTCCTTGCGTCCTGCGGTAGCGGGGAAAGCTATTGCGTGTATGGTTGCCTGGGATGCGGCGATTGCGTTGAGGCATGTGTGTTCGGCGCATTGCGCATTGATTCCGACAGCGGTCTCGCTGTTGTAGATGATGCTAAATGTACAGGATGTGGCGCTTGCATGAAAGTGTGCCCACGTAATATTATAGAACTCCGTCCCTACGGTCCACGAGGCATGAGGGTGTGGGTGGCATGTTCAAACAAAGACAGAGGCGCAGTTGCCATGAAAGAGTGCAAACGAGCCTGCATAGGTTGCGGTAAGTGCTCAAGAGTGTGTAGCCATGATGCCATCGCGGTGGCAAATAACCTTGCTTATATTGACCCGATGAAATGCAAGCTATGCCGAAAGTGCGTGGATACTTGCCCTACGGATGCAATCCATAAGGCAAATTTCCCTGAAGCAAAAGTGTATACAAACCAACCATCCGGCAATGAAAGTGCCGCAAGCATATAAGGCATGGGAACATTTAAAAAAGGTGGTGTGCATCCCCCACAGAACAAGTTTACCTCCGGCAGCCCTATAGTGACTCTTGGTTTGCCCCGCACGGTGGAGTTGCTATTATCGCAACACATCGGTGCTCCTGCTATACCTATTGTGGAGAGAGGTGATATTGTAGCCCGCGGGCAAGAGGTAGCTAAAAGTTCCGGTTTTGTGTCGGCATCTGTGCATACACCCATATCCGGTAAAGTAAAGAAGATAGATACAGTTAGGAATGCTGCCGGTCAGCCTGTAACGGCAATAATAATCGAGGCGGATGAGGATGACCATCTCGCGGATGAGGAGCGCCGTGCAAATAAAACGAGGGTTCGAAGCGATGAGGAACTTGAGCGGCTGACGGTTGAAGAAATAAGAGAGATTGCGAAGAACAGCGGGCTTGTTGGGCTCGGAGGAGCCACTTTCCCATCAAATATCAAACTTGCCCCTCCGAAAGATGCTAAAATAGATTTCCTTATTGTGAATGGCGCTGAATGTGAGCCATATCTCACGTGCGACCATGTGCTGATGAGGGAGCGGGGAGATGAAGTGGTGAAAGGGATTGAACTAATGCGCCGTGCTTGCGAAGCGCCCGAGGCTGTTATCGGAATCGAGGATAATAAACCTGATGCAATTGAGATGCTGGCGAAGGCGTGTAGCTGCTATGCGGCTATACGGGTTGAATCTTTGAAAGCAAAATATCCCCAGGGTGGTGAAAAGCAACTTGTAAAAGCAATAACAGGACGTGAAATAAAGTCGGGATGCCTTCCGGCAAGCGCCGGAACGGTGGTGCATAATGTGGCTACGGCATACGCCTTATATAATGCGGCGGCATACGGTTTGCCGGTAATAGAGAGGATTGTGACGGTTACTGGCAAAGATCTTTCGCGTCCCGGCAATTTCCTTGCGCCCATCGGGATGAGGGTCGGTGCTCTGATAGACTATGCCGGAGGGCTGCGGGAAGATAGCGGCAAGGTAATACTTGGCGGACCAATGATGGGGCGTGCTGCAATTAACCTTGATGCGCCGATTGTGAAAGGTGTTTCTGGCATCCTGGTGATGCGGGAGGATGAATCGCACAGGAGGAGAGAGGAGCCATGCATTCGTTGCGCAAAATGCGTGAGCGTTTGTCCTATGGGGCTTGAACCTTACTTAATCAGCACTTACGGTCGGCTCCGAATGATTGACGAAGCCCAGCAAAACGGAGCGCGAGACTGCATTGAGTGTGGATGTTGCAGCTATATATGTCCCTCGTCGCGACCGCTGCTTGACTACATAAGATTGGGAAAGAAACTTATTGCTGACAAGATGCAGCGTGAAAAGAAAAATAAGTAACGAGTTATGAGTAAGATACTCAATATAAGCCTTCCTCCCCATATCCATGCACCCGGAAGCGTGGCTTCATGCATGTGGAGGGTTAATATAGCGTTGATTCCGGCGCTATGCTGCGCATTCTGGTTTTTCGGTATCGGAGCAGCAATAGTCACTGTAGTGTCGATAGCGTCATGCGTATTTTTTGAATATGCGATTACAAAATGGATGCTTGGGCGTGAACCTCGAATTTCGGATGGGTCAGCAGCGCTGACAGGATTATTGCTTGCCTTGAACCTTCCCTCTAATCTTCCGGTGTGGATTGTGATTATCGGTGCTTTTGTAGCGATTGGGATAGGAAAAATGGCATTCGGGGGGCTGGGATGCAATATATTCAATCCGGCTCTCGTTGGCAGGGTGTTTCTGCTGCTCTCATTTCCGGTGCAGATGACAAGTTGGCCTATTGCATGTGCGGACAGGCTTGCCTATACTGATGCTGTTACGGGAGCTACAACGCTCCAGCTCCTTAAAAGCGGAGCCATCCATGCCTCGGATGTTGATTTGTGGAATCTTGCCTTGGGGAGTGTAGGGGGCAGTCTCGGTGAGGTGAGTGCAATAGCAATATTGCTCGGTTTTGGTTTTCTTCTGTCTACACGTGTTATTTCATGGCATATTCCGGTTTCAGTGTGTGGGGGTGCCGTGGTGCTGTCGATATGTGCCGGCGTTAATCCCTTGGTTGAGATATTGTCCGGCGGTTTGCTTCTCGGAGCTGTGTTCATGGCGACTGATTATGTTACTTCGCCAATGACTAAGAGGGGAATGGTGATATACGGTATCCTTATAGGCGCAATCACTATAATAATAAGGTGCTGGGGCGCCTATCCGGAGGGTATGTCGTTTGCTATACTTATTATGAATGGATTCACTCCTTTAATAAACCGATGCGTAAAGCCCAGGCGTTTCGGAGCCGCAAGGAGGGCGGAAACAGCATGAAAAAAGATTCACTTGCCGGAATGGTGTTGTCGCTCGGCATTATAACTGTTATTGCGGGGACGCTACTCGGAATAGTCAATTATTATACGGCGGATGCAATAGAAAATGCAGCGCAACAAGCCAAAGTTGAGGCGCTGGCTTTGATTTTGCCGGAATTTGATAATGATCCCATTGCAGAGGCGCAGGGTAGGGCAGTTGAAGGTGACACTTTGCTGCTTTACCCTGCAACCAGTGGGGGATTTCCGGTTGGGTGTGCTGTAGAATGTATTGCTCACGACGGTTTTTCCGGAGATATAAGCTTGATGTTCGGTTTTAATGCCGATGGCACAGTGCATGGTTATAAGGTGCTGAACCATAGTGAAACACCCGGATTGGGAGCGAAAATGGATGAATGGTTCAGGGATAAGACCGGACATAGATCGATTATAGGTATTGATCCAGGTAATAATGGCATACATGTGTCAAAGGATGGGGGAGAGGTGGACGGCATTACGGCAGCTACAATTACGAGCCGTGCTTTTCTTGGAGCATTAAACCGCGCTTACAAAGCGTATGAGTCTTATAGTAACACAAGTAAGGAATGAAATATCTTGACATTATATATAAAGGAGTTGTTAGCGACAATCCGACATTTGTCCTGCTGTTAGGGATGTGTCCTACTCTTGGTACTACCGGGAGCGCTCTCACCGGTATGAGCATGGGGCTTGCGACAATGGGAGTTTTGATATGCAGCAATGTGGTAATCTCTGCGATAAAGAATTTTGTGCCTGGAGGTGTACGCATTCCAGCATATATTGTTGTGATAGCATCTTTCGTGACAGTGCTCCAAATGCTGATGAAGGCTTATTTGCCAGCGCTTGATGCCATGCTGGGTATTTTTATTCCTTTAATTGTGGTGAATTGTATCCTTCTCGGACGTGCGGAGGCTTTTGCCGGGAAAAATAATGTTCTTGCATCGCTATGCGATGGCATAGGCATAGGATTGGGTTTTACTATTGCCCTTACATTGCTTGGCTCGGTCAGAGAGGTACTTGGCACCGGTAAGTTGTTCGGGGAAACGATTTATCCGGAACAATTCGGCTCTTTGGTGTTTGTGCTTGCTCCTGGAGCGTTTATCGCGCTTGGTTTTATGATTGCGTTGTTTAATAACATTCGTGGAAGAAAGAGATGTTGACTTATCTATCAATAATTATAACGGCGATATTTGTAAATAACATAGTTTTTTCGCAGTTCCTTGGTATTTGTCCGTTTATCGGTGTATCCCGAAAATTGTCAAGCGCAATTGGCATGGGCGCCGCTGTTACATTTGTAATGGCGCTTGCCACAACTGTGACATGGTTGCTGCAATACGGCGTGTTGAATCCATTGGGTATTTCTTACATGCAGACTATTGTCTTTATATTGGTAATTGCGGCTTTAGTGCAGATGCTGGAAATTGTTATAAAGAAAATTAATCCGGCACTTTATAGCGCTCTCGGGGTATTTCTGCCGCTTATAACCACTAATTGCGCTGTTCTTGGGGTGGCAATAATTGTTATCCAGAAAAATTTGAGCTTGATGGAGTCAATTGTTTATGCCGTAGGAACTGCTTTAGGTTTTACGCTTGCTTTGGTTGTTTTTGCCGGGATAAGAGAGCAGTTGATGCTTGCTGACGTGCCTAAAAGCATGAGGGGAGTGCCTATTGCTCTTGTTTGCGCTGGTCTGCTTGCAATGGCGTTTATGGGGTTTGCTGGTATAAGTATCTGATAATTTGAATATTATAGATGATAGGTGATTTTTGCTTGGTGTCTCAAATGTTAAATCTTTAAAATTTCCGCTATAAAATTTGGTGGTGGAGCAAAAAGTGTCTACCTTTGCACTCGCTTTTGAGAGGGGCGCTTCCGCGGAGGCGGGGCGCCGGAAGCCGCAAGGCTTCGCTCAGGGGTAAAAACAAAAAAAGTTTGAAAAAGTTTGGCGGTTCCAAAAATCCT
>DAAJ01000027.1 GCA_001701115.1 Bacteroidales bacterium GP2 | reverse complement strand
AAAATTACAAAAAATATATCTTACACCAAAAAATAGAAGCCATGCGCAGCCCGATAGGGGACCAGATTATGGCGGAATGAAAAAAGGAC
Organism: Bacteroidales bacterium GP2; assembly: GCA_001701115.1. GTDB lineage: Bacteria > Bacteroidota > Bacteroidia > Bacteroidales > Muribaculaceae > Paramuribaculum. Next base: position 28,591 of record DAAJ01000027.1, on the reverse strand, counting down.
GCGCTGTTGGGCGCGTCCTTGAAGGGAAAATATCCTGCGTGTGTGCATCAATCGATTCCGAGGTCCTTCTTGATGGTTTCGATTTTAGCATCAGCTGCTGCAATCGCTGCATCATATTCCTCAGCAGTGTCCATCTTGCCTCTTACTTCTACATAGAATTTAATCTTAGGCTCTGTTCCAGAGGGACGTACTGAAATCTTAGTGCCGTCTTCGGTAAAATACTGGATAACGTTTGATGTAACAGGCATATCAATCATTACTGTATTTCCGGAGATAGCATCAGTTGCATGAAGGGTTTCGTAATCCTTGATAGTTACAACGGGGCTTCCGCCAATGGTCTTGGGGGGATTTGCGCGGAAGTTCTTCATGATTTCCTGAATTTCTTCTGCGCCTTTCTTGCCCTGGCGAACCAATGATATGCCAGCTTCGCGTGAGAAGCCATATTTGATGTAGATATCCTGGAGCATCTGCATGAAGTTGAGCCCTTTCTCTTTAGCCCATGCAGCAGCTTCAGCAAGGAGCGACACAGCGGAAACAGCGTCTTTGTCGCGTGCGAAGTCCTCAGCAAGGAATCCGTAGCTTTCCTCACCTCCACCAAGATAGCGTGCTGTGTTCTCGTGGTCACGGATAACAGCAGCAATCCATTTGAAGCCGGTGTAGCAGTCAAACATGCGGATGTTGTTCTTATCCGCGATGCTCTTGATTGTTTCGGTTGTAACGATAGTCTTAACTATGTATTCCTGACCGTTGAGTTTTCCAAGCTCTGCATTGCGGGTCATTATATAGTTGAGGAGAATCATAACAATCTGGTTGCCGTTAAGGAGGATATATTCTCCCGCTGCGTTTCTGGTCACCGCGCCAACACGGTCGGCATCCGGGTCAGAAGCCATAACGAGGTCAGCTCCCACTTCTTTAGCTTTAGCGATAGCCATTGCCATAGCAGACGGCACCTCCGGGTTAGGCGATGCAACAGTGGGGAAGTTTCCGTCAGGAATATCCTGCTCCGGAACATGGATAATGTTCTTGAATCCGTAGTTGGCAAGCGACTCGGGAATGAGGTTGACACCTGTTCCGTGGATAGGAGTGTAAACAATCTTCATGTCTTCATTTGCCTTCACTGCGTCCGGGCTGAGCTGCAGACCTTTGATTGCTGCAAGGAAAGCATCATCCACCTCTTTACCTATGATGGTGATATTTGACTTGTCGCCGTTAAATTTGATTTCTTCAACGCCTTTGATACGACCTACATTGTCAATGATATTGGTGTCGTGCGGCGCAATAATCTGCGCGCCATCTTCCCAATAAGCCTTGTAGCCGTTGTATTCTTTCGGGTTGTGGCTTGCAGTGATGTTCACACCGCTCTGGCAACCGAGATGACGGATAGCGAATGAAAGTTCGGGAGTCGGGCGGAAGCTGTCAAAGAGATAAACCTTGATGCCGTTTGCCGAGAAAATATCCGCAACAATTTCAGCAAAAAGACGGCTGTTGTTACGAACATCGTGCCCAACTGCAACAGAGATCTGGGGCAGGTCGGCAAATGCTTCTTTAAGGTAGTTGGCAAGACCCTGGGTAGCAGCACCTACAGTGTAGATATTCATGCGGTTTGAGCCTACACCCATAATACCGCGAAGACCACCTGTGCCAAATTCAAGGTCTTTGTAGAATGCTTCAATAAGCTCAGTCTTATCCTCGGCATCGAGCATACGCTGAACTTCCTTTCTTGTTTCCTCATCGTAGCCCTCTCCGAGCCAAACCTGCGCTTTCGCCACGACTGCGTCAAGCAGTTCCTTGTTATTTTCCATATCGGTTATTTAGTTTAATGATGTCAGATTTGTGGTATGTCACAAATTTACAGTAAATCTGCGGATTTGCAAACAAGGGGGCACAAAAAAAATCTAGTTGAAGAAAAGATTAGCTTCCTATTATCATTTCCTATTATTATTTTCCATTAAATTTTATATATTTGCAACAGAATTTACGACTGTAAGTTCTAAACATACTAATTGAGGCGTTATGTCTTCATCTTGTACGTTCGAAGCCTAGGAAACTTCAGAAAAATATAGACAAGATGGGTCATGATGGTTTCCACGCATATGCGTGGGACTGTTATTCCCACATCTGTCTATATAGGTTTTCCTAGGGCCTGAACGTTAAGACGTGGTTATACAGTTCCACGCCTCTTTCTTTTAATGCCGAGACTTGGAACTGGGTAGGCAATATTACAATCTATGAGTACATTAGAACAAAAGGCCACAGAGTTCATTAGCGCTTTCAACTCAGGCAACAAAGCTGAAATCTCAAGAACAAGCACGAACTTTTCAGAAGCTATCGAATCTAACGAATGGCAATTATGTAAAACAAGCTCTACTTATTTATTATCACGTGCACTTTACTATCTTGTAGATCTCCCAGGGGTTAACCATGCCAATATTTGCAAATTATTATACTTTTGCTTACTTCGCAATTATTTAGACAAACAAAACTCAATCTTACATAGTGATTATAGCGACTTAATTGGAGGATGTCAGTTAGCCTTTGTTACTATTTATGAGTTCGGATATCCATTAGCCGAGATTGTTTCAAACGAAAGTGCCAGCTTATCACCCGAAAAAATGGAAAAGCAATTACTCAACCAACTATATTTTTTTGGAGGAATAATCAAACAAGCAAACATTGAGGGATTTCACAATTACCCAGATATAGAAATTTCTAATAAATTTACCTCGTTCTTAAATTCTTCAGGAATTGATGCCAATCTACCTACTGGTAATGAATTGGATAATATTAAATCCATATATACGCCCAATCTTAAAAATATATATCTCACAATTAAAGATGGGCTGAGAGGGTATCCATTAGACGAAAATGATGTTTTAGACTATTTAGGACTATGAAATATACTGCTGCTGAAGTAAATAAAATGTCGTACTATGAATGGATGAGTACAATTGCAAGCGAACTTAATTTAGCCGGTTTCAAGGCAGATAGGAGAACATTAAGACCTTATACTGTTTCTGAAGATGGTCTTTGGTACTTCTTCATGGGCGCCATTAACGATCCGGACGCCATGAATTACTTAAAAAGAATAGGGCTTGTAAACAATGGGCGTTGTCCTATGTGTGGCAGAGAAATCAAGGGAACACCAAGTCAGTTTACTGACAATTTACATCCCGGCTTAGACTTCTACATTTGTACATCATGTCGAAAGGAAGGTCAAAGACGAAATGGTCAAGGATGCCTTCTTGGAGTGATATGTTTACCTTGGTTTCTATTAAAAAACATTTTCACCTAATTTATTTAGATTATCACATAGTCAGTTGGTCAGAACAAATTGTTTTGACCAACTTATTTTATATAAAGAATCCCCGGCACTTTCGCACCGGGGACTCCGCGTCACTTATTTATATAATTCTTACGAGATGTCTCGTTAGGCTGAGTGAAGATTACGATACGGTTCCAGTTGTTGGTGTCGTAAGGCTGAACATCACTGCCGTTAGCCTGGATTGTGAGGCGAGAAGCGGAAACTCCGTAGTTTACGAGTGCGTCAACAACTGACTGACCGCGACGCTGTGAGAGTTCCATGTTGTAAGCTGATGTGCCGGTATCTTTGTCAGCATAGCCCTGTACGATTACGTTTGCAGAGGGGTTAGCTTTCATCCATTCAGCTACGTTGTAAACGTTAACCATTTCTTCGTCTGAAATCTTGGCGCTGTTGATCTTGAAGCGTACTGAGGTGAGCATGGGTGACTGAACAACCACTTCCTGAGCAACTACTTCGGGGCAAGGAAGCTGAGCTTCTGCTGCTGCGAGAGCTGCGGCTGTTGTAGCGAGTTCTCCGCGGAGCGCGTTAACCTGACCGTTAAGCTGGTTGATGTAACCGAGGTATTCGCAGGGGTTGTAAGCAGAATATTTGCGTTCGCCGATGTTAAAGAGGAAACCACCATAAACATTCACGTTAGCTTCGATGGGGGCACCAGATGCAACGTTGTTGAAGTTGTCACCGTAGAAGTTCACACGACCTTCAGCGAAGAAGTCAACATATTTGCAAAGGCGGAGGCGGAGCTGGAGACCTGCAGAAACAGGAAGTGTCCATTCTTTTGTCTTGAGGTGACCGTCACCGTCAGGAATGCTTGCAAGAGCGGGATCAAATCCCCAAGTGTATGTACCGCCAACACCTACGAAAGGAATGATGCTGAACACGCGATCAGCTTTAGGACCGGCGATTGAGTTGAACATATCCCACATGAGGTCGGCATTTGCATTAACCATGTTAGAGCTCTGAGCCTTGCCCCAGTTGGTGTGCATCTTGCCATAGTAACCGGTAACACGGAATCCCAGATAAGGGCTGAACCAGTGACCGAAGCCTGCATTATAGAGGGCTGTTATGTGACGTTTGTCTTTACCTTTTGTCATGTAGTGGTCACCATAAGGAATCTGCGCGCCTGCGCCTAACTGGATAAACCAATTGTCTTTCCATGATGAGGTGTAGGTGGTCCCGCATTCAACCGGGGTTTCGGTTACTACAGCCTCTTCTACAACAACTGTTTCCTGAGCCTTAGCTGTGTTCGCTGCGAACATCATAGCACCGCATCCTGCGATAGCTAAAAGAAGGTTCTTTTTCATTTCTCTCGTAATTTTTTTAATTAAACTTATTTTTTTCTTTTTACTTTTTTTGCTGACCGCGGTTTGGAAAACCTTGATAACCCTGCCGTGGTCGGCGTTTTGATTTAATAACATAACCTTACTTTTTTTTGTTCAAAGAAAAATGTATTTTTTTTGATTTTCTTTAAATTTACCGACATATTAGAGTTTTCTCACTAAATTTGCACCTTAATAATAGAAGACCATTATTGGAATGCATAAAAAAAATATTGCTGTAATCGGCAGTACCGGGTCAATCGGCACCCAGACCCTTGACATAGTAAGGGAACGTCCGGACAGGTTCGGCATCAGCCTTCTTGCCGCCGGAAGCCGCGTTGAGGAGCTGATAGCGCAGGCAAAAGAGCATCGCCCTTCGCTTGCTGTGATTGCAGACGAGTCAAAATATCTCACCCTCAAGGAGGCGCTTGAGCCTCTTGGCATTGAAACCGCCGCCGGTGAGAAAGCCCTTGCGGACGCCATGGAGCGAGATGATTTTTCCACAGTAGTGACCGCAACCGTAGGCTACAGCGGACTTGAACCCACCATCCGCGCCATCCGCGCTGGAAAGGACATAGCACTTGCCAACAAAGAGACCCTGGTTGTGGCGGGAGAACTGATAACCAGGATGCTTGCCTCCTCAGATTCCACCATCCTGCCTGTGGATTCGGAGCATTCCGCCATTTACCAATGCCTTGTGGGAGAGAATCCGGCAACCGTAGACCGGCTTATAATCACTGCATCAGGCGGACCATTCCGCACTCGTTCGCCGAAAGAGCTGCAGAATGTGACAGTAGCAGACGCGCTACACCATCCCAACTGGAACATGGGAAACAAAATAACCATCGATTCGGCAACGATGATGAACAAGGCATTTGAAATCATCGAGGCGCGTTGGCTTTTCAATATTCCTGCCGAAAGGATAGAGGCTGTGGTGCACCCTCAAAGCATTGTCCATTCAATGGTGCAGTTTTGCGACGGCGCTGTAAAAGCCCAGCTTGGAGTGCCTGACATGCACCTGCCTATCCGCTACGCGCTTGGCGACGCCACCAGAATAGATTCCCCGGAAAGGCGCCTGAGCATAAGCGATTATGCCAGCCTCACATTTGAGAAGCCTGATGTGGAGCGTTTTCCGTGCCTGACCCTTGCCTACCGTGCACTTGAGGAAGGGGGCACCACCGCGTGCACCATCAATGCCGCAAACGAGGTTGCTGTTGCAGCATTCCTATCGGGAAAGATAAAGTTCCTCGACATCTACCGCATAATTATAAGCGCCCTCGAATCAACAGAATTCATCCAGCACCCCACATACGCAGACCTTGTGGAGGTTAATACTCAGGCAAGAGCCAGAGCAGTGGAAACAATCAAGACTATTTCAATTTAAATTATGGAAGCATTCCTTATTAAAGCCGCCCAACTTGTGGTTGCACTTGCTTTTCTTGTAATCATTCATGAGTTCGGGCATTACATCATAGCACGCGCTTTTGGAATAAAGGTTGAAAAATTTTACTTGTTTTTCAACCCGTGGTTTTCGCTTGCCAAATGGAAGCCGAAAAAAACAAAAATCAAATATGACAAAGACGGCAATGAAAAGGCATCGTGGCGCGACACTGAATACGGCATCGGGTGGCTGCCTTTAGGCGGATATGTGAAAATTGCCGGAATGATTGACGAGAGCATGGACAAAGAGCAGCTCGCAAAGCCGGCACAACCGTGGGAGTTCCGCTCCAAGGAGGCATACAAAAGGCTGCTTGTGATGCTCGGTGGCGTAATATTCAACTTCATCCTCGCAATTGTCATTTATGCGGGCATCGCATGGTACTGGGGCAACAAGTACATTCCCCTGGACCAAGCCTACGAAGGGATGGATTTCGTGCCAGCCGCAATTGATGCCGGTTTCCGCAACGGGGATATACCTCTCTTTGCCGACGGGAAGAAAATAGATTCTTCCGAGGGGGATTTCATGTATGACATAGCCTCTGCCAAACAGGTCACCGTGCTACGCAACCACACTGACACCGTTGCTATAAATCTCCCGGAAGATTTCATACTGAAGTTGAATGACGAAAAAGGCTTCATGGCTTACCGCGTGCCGGTATTCATTGCCAGGCTACAGCCGGGCGATGTTGCGGCTAAAGCCGGAATGAAAGAGGGGGACAGAATCGTAGCAGTTGAAGATGTCGCTACTCCTTCTTTCACTGAACTTACGCCTGCGTTGCTTGAACGTGCCGGCAAGCCAAGCATAATCACCGTTATCCGCGATGGCAAGGAGGTAAAAATCGAAGCCACTCCTACCGAAAGCGGCAAACTCGGATTCCAACTGGCTCCCATTACGGATATTTACCCTACGGTAGCTGTAAAATATGGCATTCTTGAATCTGTGCCGCAGGGATGGAAGATAGGCACCGGCACTTTGAGCAACTATGTGGGCTCAATGAAATATGTCTTCACCTCAGATGGCGCCAAGAGCATCGGCGGCTTCGGAGCGATAGGCAACCTGTTCCCCGAAAAATGGAACTGGTACAGTTTCTGGCAAATAACAGCATTCCTGAGTGTGGCGCTTGCGTTCATGAACATCATTCCGATTCCCGGACTTGACGGCGGGCATGTCATGTTCCTCCTTTATGAGGTTGTCACCAGAAGGAAACCGAGCGACAAGGTGATGGAATACGCCCAGTATGCCGGCATGGCGTTCCTCCTCCTCTTACTCGTATATGCAAACGGGATGGACTTATTCAGAGCGATAATAAAATGACAGATACATACAAGACAGTAAAACTGAAACGCGGAAAAGAGGAATCATTGGAGAGATTCCACCCGTGGGTTTTCTCAGGAGCAATCGAAACGCTCCCTGAAAACATAGACGAAGGTGACACCGTGCGGGTAGTTTCCAGCACAGGCAAATTGCTTGGAACGGGACACTACCAAATAGGCAGCATCGCCGTGAGGATGTTAAGCACCGGGGATGAGGCAATAGACGCATCTTTTTATAAGAACCGCCTTATAAATGCCTGGAACCTGCGCTCAACCCTCGGACTCACCGAGAATCCTGAAAACGCATTCCGCCTTGTTCATGGAGAGGGCGATTTCCTTCCCGGTCTCGTTGTTGATGTTTACGGCAACACGGCAGTCATGCAAGCCCATTCGCCCGGAATGCATTTTGCAAGAAATATCATTGCACAGGCACTTACTTCACTGGCAAACGGAAGGATAAAGAACGTATATTACAAATCCGAAACCACACTGCCCTACAAGGCAAGCCTTGACCCCCAGAACCAATATATTATCGGTGGATTCGACACTGACATTGCCATAGAAAACGGTCTTAAGTTCCGAGTAGATTGGCTCCGCGGACAAAAGACCGGTTTCTTCGTTGACCAACGCGACAACCGCTCGCTTCTTGAAAAATACAGCTCCGGGAGAAAGGTGCTGAACATGTTCTGCTATACAGGCGGGTTCTCGGTGTACGCAATGCGTGGAGGAGCGGAGAAGGTTGTGTCTGTAGACAGTTCTGAAAAGGCAGTCCATCTTACCGAGGCAAATATTGAACTGAACTTCCCGGACGATACACGCCACAAGGCTGTTGCGGAAGATGCTTTCAAATATCTTTCGGCACTTAACAAAGGTGATTTCGACCTTATCGTGCTTGACCCGCCGGCATTTGCCAAGCACCGCTCCGCAATAAGAAACGCGCTCAGAGGCTACCAGCGCCTGAATGCAAAAGCGCTTGAAAAAATAGCTCCCGGAGGAATCATTTTCACTTTCTCATGTTCCCAGGCAATTACCCGGGAGCAATTCCGCCTCGCCGTGTTCTCGGCATGCGCGCAAACAGGACGCAAAGTACGAATCCTGCATCAGCTGACCCAGCCCGCAGACCATCCGGTAAATATATACCACCCTGAAGGCGAGTACCTGAAAGGATTGATACTTTATGTAGAATAATACAAATCAAGCATATGAACTCATTTTTCATCAAAGCGACCGCCGCAATGGCTCTCGCCGTTACTACTTCAGCTATGGCTACAGACAAGACTGATTTCAATTATGTAGTGGACCGGTTTGCTGACATAGAGGTTCTCAGATACCGTGTGCCGGGATTTGAAGAACTCCCCTTGCAGCAGAAAAAACTGATTTATTACCTTACAGAAGCCGCACTTCACGGGCGTGACATCCTTTGGGACCAGAATAACAAATATAATCTTGAGCTGCGCTCACTCCTTGAAAACATTTACAAAAATTATTCAGGAGACAAAAACGACACCCAGTTCAAGGCTTTTGAAAAATACCTCAAGCAGGTGGAATTCGGCAACGGCATCCATCATCATTATTCAATGGACAAATTCACGCCCGGTTTCTCCCAGGATTTCTTCACTGCCCAAGTTGCGGCATTGCCTGCAGCGCAAAAGCCTGCCAACATCGAAGTGCTTACAAAACTGGTATTTGACCCTGGCTTCATGGCAAAGAAAGTCAACCAGACAGAAGGCGAGGATCTGATCCTAACCTCAGCCAACAATCTCTACGAGGGTGTGACCCAGCCTGAGGTAGAAGCATATTACGCGGCAAAAAAGGACACTACCGACGCCACTCCGGTAATGCATGGGCTCAACACAAGGGTTGTGAAAGATGCCAACGGCAATATTGTCGAGCAGACATATAAAATCGGAGGGGTATATTCTCCTGCCATCGAAAAGATTGTGGAAAACCTCAAAAAAGCTGCTGAATTTGCCGAGAACGACATTCAGCGCAATGTGATTGAATCACTGGTTAAATTCTACACCACCGGCGACCTTAAGGATTTTGACGAATACTCCATACTCTGGACTGGCGATACCGACTCAAGAGTTGACTTCATCAATGGCTTTATCGAAAGCTATGATGACCCTCTTGGAATGACAGGCGCATGGGAGTCGATTGTCAACTTCAAGAATCTGGATGCATCACACCGCACAGAGGTCATAAGCTCCAATGCTGACTGGTTCGAGGCAAACTCTCCAGTTGATCCCCGTTTCCGCAAGGATGAAGTAAAAGGTGTGACCGCAAAGGTAATCAATGCAGCGATCCTCGCCGGCGACTCCTATCCGGCAACACCTATCGGCATAAACCTGCCTAACTCAAACTGGATCCGTGCCGCCCACGGCTCCAAAAGCGTTACCATTGAAAATATAACCCAGGCATACGATGAAGCCTCACATGGAAACGGATTCAATGAGGAATTTGTCAACGACCCGGCAATGAGAGAGATGATGGACAAATATCTTTTCATCACCGACAACCTCCACACAGATCTCCACGAATGCCTTGGACACGCATCCGGCAAACTCCTTCCCGGCGTTGACCCTGATGCGCTTAAGGCACATGGCTCTACCCTAGAAGAAACCCGCGCAGACCTTTTTGCCCTTTACTACCTTGCAGACCCGAAACTGGTTGAACTTGGGCTCATAGACAATCCCGAGGCATACAAACCCCAGTACTACAAATACCTCCTTAACGGTCTAATGACACAATTGATGAGAATAGAACCGGGCAAGGATGTTGAAGAGGCTCATATGCGCAATAGAAAACTGATTTCGGAATGGGTGCTTGAGAAAGGCGCAGAGAAAAATATTGTCAACCTTGAAAAAATTAATGGCAAGACCTTTGTAAACATTCAAGATTATGAAGGTTTGCGAGATTTGTTCGGACAGCTGCTTGCTGAAATACAGCGCATAAAGAGCGAAGGCGATTATGAAGCGGGCGCAAACCTGGTTGAAAAATACGCTGTTAAGGTTGATCCGAAACTACATAAAGAAGTCCTTGACAGGTATGCGACATTGAGCATTGCACCATACCGAGGATTCGTTAACCCGGTGTATACGCCTGTATTTGGCGATAATGGCGAGATTACCGACATTACCGTGACATACACAGAGGACTATATTCCTCAAATGCTCAGATATTCTGCCGACTACTCAAACCTCACTTCAAAGTAAGACCATAGCAACATCAATAATATAGGGAGCCTGGCATCAGGCTCCCTATATTATTTAAGGTGTATGCATAAAAAACAAACGGACTGTCATCCCGACAATCCGTTTGTTTTTAACCTTAAATCTAATACCATGAAAAAACACAGTGCAAATATAGTAATTATACACTTAGAACATTATAGGGAGAGATTGGTTCGGAGGCTTAAGCGCCATTAACTTACTTTAACTAAATGCCATTCATTTGAGTTGTAACTTTGCAGCCGTACATTTATATATACAACACTAACCTGCTCACTGATGAAAACAAAGATCCTGGTAATTGACGATGAGGAAGCGCTCTGCGAGATTCTCAAATTCAATCTGGAGAGAGAGGGCTATGAAGTTGATTGCTGCTACAGTGCCGAAGAAGCCCTTGAACTTGACCTTACCCAGTACAATCTTATGATTGTAGACATAATGATGGAACACCTCAGCGGATTTGATTTTGCCGAGAGAGTGAGGGAAAATCCTGCCACCGAGGATATTCCTTTCATATTCTGCTCCGCACTATCTGATGAGGACAATACTGTGCATGGACTTGAAGAAGGAGCTGACGACTATATAACCAAACCATTCGTTATCTCACAGGTTTTGGCGAGAGTCAGAGCGGTTTTGCGCAGAAGCTGATAGGGCAAAGATTGCCCGTTAACATTTTTTATTATAAAATCATCCCATAGGTTTTGTAACTTTACGCCCTAAAACATTTTTCACTCACAACCTCAACCCCGAATGAGAACAAAAATTCTGGTGATTGACGATGAGGAAGCACTCTGCGAGATTCTCAAATTCAACCTTGAGAAAGAGGGCTACGAAGTTGATTGCTGCTACAGCGCCGAAGAGGCACTCTCACTTGACTTGTCTGAATATTCACTTATGATTGTGGATATAATGATGGAACGCCTTAGCGGTTTTGACTTCGCTAACAGAGTACGCACCAATTCCGCAATAGAGCATATCCCGTTTATCTTCTGCTCCGCGCTATCAGGAGAAGACGATACCGTCATGGGACTGGATATAGGAGCGGACGATTATATCACAAAACCCTTTGTAATTTCAGAAGTGCTGGCAAGGGTAAGGGCTGTGCTCCGCAGAAGCAATCCCAAGCGAAACACACAGGCAATCTTGCCTGATGCTGAATATGAGCCGGACATTACCTTTGAGAACCTGAGGATTGACCGAAACGAGAAGCTATGTTATCTCAACGGCAATGAAGTCAACCTCACCAAAACAGAATTTGACATCCTATTATTCCTACTGACCCACCGCAACAGGATTTATTCCAGAGAAGAAATAATCAAGGTGGTGTGGGATAGCGACGTGGTAGTGACAAATCGCACTATCGACACCAATATTGCCAGGTTGCGCAAGAAAATCGGCGCATATGGCAATAATATTGTAACCCGACTGGGATTCGGTTATGGATTCAAAGAGACGGTTTAGTTACCAATGGAGGCAGTTTTTCCCTATCCTGGGGCTGCTGTGGGGAACAATTGCTGTGGTTTTCTTCTACTTCTATAAACGTGAAGTGGATGCAAGGACCGAAAACATAAGAAACCAGCTTGAATTTGTCTGCGAGAGGCTCATTGTTGCCTACGAAAGAGATGAAGACATGAGGCAGTTCATGAACTTCATCGGCATATACTTTGACGGGAAATTATTATCCGAAGCGTCTGTTGCAGTATATGACAGCCAGAATGGCAAACTCGAATACAGTGCCGGGCTCCCTATTCTGCAGGATTATTCCGATGCGGCAACCCGCCCCGAATTCCGTGAGGCGGAAGAAAAAGGCAAGGGCGAATCTGTCACCAAAGAAAAGGAAAGCATGAACTACTCCCTGGCAAAACGCAGCCAGGATGGAAAAATCTACGTTCACGCATCCGCACCTTATACTGTCAGCCTCAGTGATGCCCTATCGGCAACCCCTGTGTGGATTGCCATTGTCATAATGGTCATCATAGTCACTCTCCTGTGCTATTTCTCGACACGTTTTCTCACCCGAAATGTCACATTGCTGCGCGACTTTGCCGAAAAAGCGGCTGATGGCGATGTGGATTACGATGCGAGCAAGTTCCCGCATGATGAATTAGGCGACATATCCCGCCAGATCATCAAAATTTATCATGAAAAAGACGAAGCGGTCAAAAGGAGCGAAAAGGAGCACCTGATTGCCATCCATGCCGTCGAAGAGAAAGCACGAATAAAAAAACAGCTCACCAACAACATTAACCATGAGCTGAAAACACCCATCGGCGTTATAAGAGGTTACCTCGAAACCATCAGGACAAACCCCGGAATGGATGAGGCGACCCGAAGCCACTTCCTGAACCGCGCCCACGAAAATGTGGAAAGGCTCTGCAACCTTCTTAGCGACGTGGGAGCCATTACCCTCCTTGAGGATGGAGCGAATAATATCCCGGTATCGGAGGTTGACTTCCATGACCTTGTATTCTCTATTGAAAATGACCTCAGGATTTCCGGGCTTGCAGGCAACATGAAATTCAACTATGATATTCCTCTTGACTGCATTGTGCGCGGAAACTCCAACCTGCTCACAGGGCTTGTTTCCAATCTCATCAAAAATGCCGCACAATATTCCCATGGAACAGAAATGGGAATCCAAATGATTATCGACTCCGAAAACCATTATACTTTCAGCTTCTATGACAATGGCACTGGAGTTGATCCGGAACATCTTCCGCACCTTTTTGAGAGGTTCTATAGAATCGATGCCGGACGTTCACGCAAAAGTGGAGGAACGGGGCTGGGTCTGCCTATTGTAAAAAATACTATCAAGGCACTCGGTGGCACGATTTCTGTTCACAACCGCGCAGAAGGAGGTCTGGAATTCCTGTTTACCCTTGAAAAATGGAAGCAACATACTTAATAAAAGTTAAATACTACCCATTTGCGTGATTGTTGCAATATTGTAACATAATCGACATTACAGCGTAACATCCTCATATTACCTTTGCATCAGAAAATAACACCAAGCACTCGCTTAGGTAATAAAATATAGGATCTATACCTCCAATCAGAAAAAAACAGCATTATTGCATAATAGTAATTAAAGAGTATACTAAAAACCTTGCGCGCGGAATGTCGACCGACATCACCGCGCGATTTTTTTATTATGAACAAGCCAAGACCAATTGAGCTTCTTGCCCCGGCGAGAAACGCAGACATAGCCATAGAGGCAATAAAACATGGAGCTGACGCTGTGTACATAGGTCCTCCGTCCAATGGAGCCCGTGCAGCAGCAGCAAACCAGCTTGAAGATATTGCGAAGGCGGTAGAATATGCGCACCTTTTCAACGCGCGCGTGTATTCCACCGTTAACACCATTATATACAATCACGAGCTGAAAGATGTAGAGAACATGATCAAGAGCCTATATAAAATAGGAGTGGATGCTCTTATTGTACAGGACATGGCTGTTCTCAAGATGGACATTCCACCCATAGCATTGCATGCAAGCACGCAATGCGACACACGCACCCCAGAGAAAGCCCGCTTCCTTGAAGCGGCAGGTTTCAGCCAGATAGTACCGGCGCGCGAGTTAACCATTAATGAAACCGCAGCCATATGCTCGGCAGTGGATGTGCCTGTGGAAGTGTTTGTACACGGAGCGCTCTGCGTCAGCTACAGCGGGGCTTGTTACAGCAGTTTCGCAACAACAGGCAGAAGCGCGAATCGAGGAGAATGCGCCCAGATATGCCGCCTCCCATATACGCTTTATGATGCCAACGGCATGCCCCTCCTCCGGGACCAGCACCTGCTATCCCTACGCGATCTCAACCGCATCGCCGACCTTGATAAACTTCTTGCAGCTGGAGTATCTTCATTTAAAATTGAGGGACGGTTAAAGGATGCCGCTTATGTGAAAAATGTCATCACCGCATACCGCCATGCCCTGGACTCAATAATAGATGCTCATCCCGACTTGTATAGACGTTCAAGTTCCGGGACCTCACATTGTACCTTCACACCCGACCTAAACAAAAGTTTTAACAGAGGGTACACCTCTTATTTTACCCATACGCCAAAACCCGAAGGCACAATGGCATCATTTGCTTCGCCGAAATGGACAGGTGAAAAAATCGGCAAGGTAATCAAGTCTGCACCCAGCACCATATTGCTTGACACCGCCAATAAGCTCAACAACGGCGATGGTCTTGGATTTTTCAACGAAGAGGGTAAATTTTGCGGATTCAGAGTTAACAGAGCCGAAGGAGCAAAAGTGTTTCCCGCCACCCAAATCAAAATCAAGCCGGGAACTCCCATATTCCGCAACAGCGACAAGGCATGGAATGACATCCTTGACAGGGACACAGCGACCAGAACAATCACAGTCAACATGACCCTCCGCGCAACATCCTCCTCTATAATTATTGACATTGAGGACCAGGACGGAAACAATTTAACTGTAACCGC
The DNA here is from genome assembly GCA_001701115.1 of Bacteroidales bacterium GP2. Lineage (GTDB taxonomy): Bacteria > Bacteroidota > Bacteroidia > Bacteroidales > Muribaculaceae > Paramuribaculum. The sequence continues at coordinate 13,517 of DAAJ01000027.1, read as the reverse complement.
CGAGTCACAGCTTGCAGACGCAGATAAACCGCAAGGCGCAAGGCAAAATGAAGTACTGTCGAAAACTGGAGGAACCATCTATACAGTAGGGAAAATCGACAATCGTGCATCAAACCTGTTCATTCCTTCATCTGCCTTAACGGCACTGAGAAGGAAAGCGCTCGAAAAACTCGATGTGCTACGTCGCACAAACCACAAATTCACCTACCGAGCTAAACCCAAATCCGGACTTTCGGAGTTCGTCAATAACAAAAAGCTCACATTCAATGACAATGTAGCAAATTCACTTGCACGCGAATTTTATTCTGAACTTGGAGCCAAATCAATTCCTGACGCGCTTGAATGCACCCGCGGCAAGATAGCAAAAGACACTACCCTTATGACAACACGGTACTGCATCAGGCGTGAATGCGGAAAATGCCTGCGCACGCCACAAGGCGCCCAGTGGAAAGGTCCGTTGACCTTGAAATCCGGGAATTACACCTTCAAACTTGATTTTGACTGCACCAACTGCCGGATGCACGTCAATTATCTTGCATAGCACAACGGAAATCACTACATTTGCGCATAATAAACATAAACATACCTAAATCAACAGTACAAATGAAAAAAGACAGAATTCTTGTTACCGGCGGAACCGGTTACATCGGTTCACATACCGTAGTTGAGCTACAGAACGCAGGATACTCCGTGGTGATTATTGACAACCTTTCAAATTCCAACAAAGAAGTCCTTGACGGAATTGAGAAAATAACCGGAATTCGTCCTGATTTCGTTGAAGCAGACTGCACTGACATTGACGCGCTCAAAGACCTTTTTGCAAAATACCCCGACATCAAGGGCATTATCAATTTTGCAGCCAGCAAAGCTGTAGGCGAATCAATGGAAAAACCCATCCTTTACTACCGAAACAACCTTAACACCCTCATGAACCTCCTTGACCTAATGGGTCCCAACGGAGTCAAGGGCATTGTATTCTCTTCTTCATGCACTGTTTATGGTGAACCGGACGTAAATCCCGTTACCGAACAATCTCCCATCAAAAAGGCAACTTCACCTTACGGCAACACAAAACAGATTTCAGAAGAAATCATCACCGATGTCATCAATGCCGGAGCCCCCTTCAAGAGCGTCATCCTCCGCTACTTCAACCCGGTTGGCGCACATCCCTCCGCTGAAATCGGTGAACTCCCCAACGGCGTGCCTCAGAACCTTATACCCTACATTACCCAGACCGCTATCGGAATCCGCAAAGAACTTAGCGTGTTCGGCAACGACTATCCCACACCTGACGGTTCATGCATCCGCGACTTCATCAACGTGGTTGACCTCGCCAAAGCACATGTAAAGGCTATGGACCGCATGCTTGAAAACCCTGATGCAGCCCCTATCGAAATCTATAACCTCGGAACAGGAAACGGCGTCAGCGTGCTTGAGCTAATAAACACTTTTGAAAGCGCGACAGGAGTAAAAGTTCCCTACAAGATTGTTGGACGCCGTCCCGGTGACATCGAAAAAGTATGGGGCAATCCTTCACATGCAAACGAAGTGCTTGGCTGGACTGCTGACACTCCGCTTGCTGACACAATGCGCAGCGCATGGGCTTGGCAGTGCAAGCTCAGAGAAAGAGGCATCATGTAAAAACATCATGCGCAAAACTTTTGCTCAAATAATTGTGCTCGTGGCGGTAATGTTAATTGCATTACCGCCATGCACTTTTGCGCAAGCACATGACTCTACAACAACCGTAAGCCTCATAACCTGTGCCCCGGGAGCTGACATATACGAACTGGAAGGGCACACAGCAATGAGAATCCGCAATGCGGAACAGGATTACATCGTCAACTGGGGACTCTTTGACTTCGCTGCACCGAATTTTGTATACAGATTTGTAAAAGGCGAAACAGATTACATGTGCGGGGCAATGCCGACGGAACGGTTCATAAGCTATTACGCACATTCAGGACGGCAAGTTACAGAACAGGTTCTTAACCTTACCCAGGAAGAAGTACAGAAAATAATTGCAGCTGTCAATCAAAACCTTTTGCCTGAAAACAGAGTTTACAGGTACAATTATGTCAAGGACAACTGTTCTACCAGACCGCTCTCAATTATAGAATCATCCCTTGAGGACACTTTGCGCCTCGCCCAGGCACCGACGGAATTGACAGGAACAAATCCCACATTCCGGTCCGTCATGCGAAAATACCACCGGAATTATCCATGGTACCAGTTCGGTATTGACCTTGCTCTCGGCAGCGGGATAGATTACCCGATCACAAACCATGAAGCGGCATTTGCCCCGGACCTTCTTATGCGCATGATGCACTTCGCGGCAGTTGGGAAGCGGCAGATTGTTTCAGGCACGAATATACTCTCTCCGGGGACAGATGCAACCGAAGCCCCTACCCCTTGGTTTCTCACCCCTCTCGCAGCATTCTCACTCCTATTTATTATAGCACTTGCATTAACATGGCATGACAACCGTCGGCGGGCTGTGACCAGGTGGTTTGATGCCCTGCTCTTTACAGCATTCGGACTTACCGGGTGCCTCCTTGCATTCCTCATTTTCATATCAAGCCATGAGGCAACCGCTCCCAATCTTCTAATCCTATGGCTAAACCCGTTTTGCCTTTTAGTGCCGGTTTGTATATGGATTGCTAAATGCACGCGTTTCCTTATTTGGTACCAAATAATTAACTTTGCAGCGATTTGCGTGATGATAATACTCATGCCGGTAATGAACCAAAGCATCAATTGGGCATTTATTCCTTTGTGGGCTTGTGACTTGCTCCGGTCATGGAACTACATCCATATCACTACATGCGAAAGAAAAAGGAAAAATCTATATCGGATAAGATACTCGGGATACTCCTCGTATCGCTGATTGGCTTTGCGGCTGAGGCGCAAAACGCACCTGTGCGCCCAAAGATTGTTGTCGGCATTATGGTCGAAGGACTGAATGCCGATTACCTCAACCTGCTTAACAGCCAGCTTACGCCGGGAGGATTCAAGAGGCTTATGGCAGAAGGGGCTACGATAGCCGACCTCGACTACGGCACCAAACTTGACCCCGCCGCTGCAACTGCACTTATCTTTACAGGAGCCACACCGACTGTCAATGCCATACCCGCCGCAAAAATTTATGACCCTGCGACAAAAAGAGTCACACCGGCTCTTCTTGATCCGTCAAAAATAGGCAATTTCACGGATGAGACATATTCGCCGGCAGCAATTGCAGTTTCTACTATCGGTGATGAAGTCCGTATGGATGCCGCAGGCACAGGATGGGTGTACAGCATTGCTCCTGAGCCGGAAGTTGCGATTATTATGGCAGGGCATGCCGGCAACAGCGCTTTTTGGATTGATGACAAAACGGAGCGGTGGGCAACAACCACATATTATAAGGATGTCCCCCCTACTCTGTCTGCACGAAACTACCGGCAGCCGCTTGCATCGAGAATAGACACGATGGCTTGGGAACCACTTATCAATCCCCAGCTTTATCCAGACATTCCATCATACAAGGCGCAGTACCCCTACCGACATACTTTCTCCAGAAAAGAAACAGACAGGATAGAACGCTTCAAAGCCTCTCCTAAAGCAAACCATGAGGTTACTGCTGTTGCGTGCGACTATCTTAACTCCATGCAATTCGGTGAACGCGGTCCTGTAGACATGCTTAATCTCTCCTATACCCTCGCACCATATCCCTATTCCCGCGACAACGACAACCGCCTTGAAACACTTGACGCATACCTTCGCCTTGACCGTGACCTGTCTTCGCTGTTCAAGGCTATTGATGCCAAAGCTGGCAAAGGCAATGCGTTAATTTTCCTGATAGGGCATCCTGCCACCAATACCGCACGACGCGATGATGAAAAATGGGGTGTGCCTACAGGAGTATTCTCTGCTAAAAAAGCGGCATCGTTGCTGAACGCCTATCTCATGGCATTGCATGGAAACGGCGAATGGGTTGCCGGATATTACGACCGCAACTTTTACCTGAACCAGCAGACTATCAAAAACCATAGCCTTGAGCCCACAACAGTGAGAGGAGAGGCGGCTGAGTTCCTCGAAAGGATGAGCGGAGTCAGCCATGTATTCACTATTGACGACATAATAGCGTCAAGAGCCGGTGACAATGCTGCTGCGTTGAAAAGAAACACTTCTGTCAAGCACTCCGGCGATGTTATTGTAAATGTGACCCCGGGTTGGGAAATTACTGATGATTTCAACCTAACCGGAGTAAGCGGCTCAACAACCGTAAACCGCGACAATTTTGTTTCTTCACCCGCTTTCATCATGGGACCGGGTGTACCAGCAATTAAGATTGATTCCCCCGTTGACGCGAGGGCAATCGCACCAACTGTCAGCCGTATTCTCAGGATTCGTTCTCCCAATGCCGCATCCCTTCCGGCGATAAAATTTTGAAATCGCTATTTTTAAACGGCTGACTTCCTTATTTCTCAGCTATTTAAACTATCTTTGCACTCGATTTCTGATACAATTCCTGCATCAGATATATTTTATTGTAAATCATTAAAAATAACCATATTAAATGTCACTAAACTCTTTTTTAAGCAAAATATTCGGCAATAAGTCACAGCGCGACCTCAAGGAAATTCGCCCGATTGTTGACTCAATCATTGCCCTTGGACCTGAAATGCAGCAGCTTTCTAACGATGCCCTGCGTGATAAAATCACTGCCGTACGCGCAGATATTAAAAGCGCAATCGCTGAAGACGAGAAGGCGATTGCCGACAAAAAGGAGCAAATCGAGGCTATGCCTTTTGACCAGCGCCAGCCTCTTTGGGATGAGATTGACCGTCATGAAAAGAATATCATAGATACCCTTGAGGACAAACTCAACGAGCACCTCCCTGTTGTTTTCGCGGCACTTAGGGAAACTGCGGCACGCTTCTCGGCTAATGAAACAGTTGAAGTAACCGCAAACCAGATGGACCGCGACCTCGCTGCTCAGGGAAAAGATTTTGTAACAATAGATGGCGATAAAGCAATTTATAAAAACCGTTGGGTTGCCGGAGGCAATGAAATAAAGTGGGACATGACCCACTACGAAGTTCAGCTTATCGGTGGCGTAGTCCTTCATCAGGGCAAAATTGCCGAAATGGCGACCGGTGAAGGTAAGACACTCGTAGCAACACTTCCGGTGTTCCTGCGCTCGCTCTCCGGAAGAGGCGTTCATGTCGTTACAGTCAATGACTACCTCTCCAAACGAGACAGTGAATGGATGGGACCGCTGTACATGTTCCACGGTTCTACAGTTGACTGTATTGACAAACACCAGCCTAACACCCCCGCAAGAAGAGCCGCTTACAACTGCGATATCACTTTCGGAACAAATAATGAATTCGGTTTCGACTACCTCCGCGACAACATGGCGATGTCACCCGAAGACCTTGTGCAGAGAAAGCACTACTATGCAATTGTCGACGAGGTTGACTCAGTGCTTATCGACGATGCCAGGACACCTCTTATCATCTCCGGTCCCGTGCCTAAAGGCGATGACCAGATGTTCAACGAATACCGTCCTAACGTAGAAAAAGTAGTTGCCGCACAGCGCAAGCTCGTCACCCAGCTGCTGAGCGATGCAAAATCGAAACTTGCCTCTGAGGACAAAGATGTCCGCAAAGAGGGTGCGCTCCTCCTTTTCCGCGCATTCAAGGGACTGCCGAAAAACAGCGCCCTCATCAAATTCCTGTCACAGGAGGGCATGAAAAACATTCTCCTTGAAACAGAAGGATACTACCTCCAGGACAACGCACGCGAAATGCCGAAGGCTACCGAACCACTTTATTTCGTCATTGACGAGAAAAACCGCAGTGTGGAGCTCACCGACAAAGGCATAGACCTTCTCACAGGCACAAGTGCAGACCCTGAATTTTTCGTGCTGCCGGACATCGCGGCACAGCTTTCTGAGGCGGAGACAATCGAAAACCTTGAAGAAAGGCGCACCCGCAAGGATGAACTGATGCAGAACTATGCCGTCAAGGCGGAACGCGTGCACACAGTCACTCAGCTTCTCAAAGCATATACCCTCTTTGAAAAAGATGTGGAATATGTGATTGACGACAATAAAATCAAGATTGTCGATGAGCAGACCGGACGTATCATGGAAGGGAGAAGATATTCTGACGGTCTACATCAGGCTATCGAGGCAAAAGAAGGTGTCAAAGTGGAAGCTGCGACACAGACTTTTGCTACAATCACCCTGCAGAACTACTTCCGAATGTATCACAAACTCGCCGGCATGACCGGTACTGCGGAAACAGAGGCAGGCGAGCTTTGGGACATCTATAAACTTGACGTTGTAACAATCCCCACCAACCGTCCTATTGCCCGCAAGGACATGGACGACCGTGTCTACAAAACCAAAAAAGAAAAATACGCGGCTGTCATAGAAGAGATTGAACGCCTGCGCAACGAAGGACGTCCGGTACTTGTCGGCACAACATCAGTCGATATTTCAGAACTTCTGAGCAGAATGCTGACAATGCGCCGCATTCCCCACAATGTCCTCAATGCTAAACTGCACCAGAAAGAAGCAGACATTGTGGCGCTTGCCGGTAAAACAGGCACTGTAACCATCGCCACCAACATGGCGGGTCGCGGTACCGACATCAAGCTTCCCGATGAAGTCAAAGAAGCCGGCGGTCTCGCTATCATCGGCACAGAGCGTCACGAAAGCCGCCGTGTCGACCGCCAGTTGCGCGGACGTTCAGGACGTCAGGGCGACCCGGGTTCTTCAGTATTCTATGTGTCGTTTGAAGACCAGCTCATGCGCCTGTTCGCAACCGACCGAGTAATGAAGATGCTTGACACTCTCGGTTTGAAGGAAGGCGAGATGATTGAAAGCCGTATGGTTACCAAGGCTATCGAAAATGCCCAGAAAAGGGTTGAAGAGAATAACTTCGGTATCCGTAAACGCCTGCTGGAATATGATGACGTCATGAATAAGCAGCGTACCTACATCTATTCCCGCCGCCACCATGCGCTCCTCGGAGAAAGAATAGGCATAGATATCGCCAATATGTTCTATGACGTTATCGAAAACCTCGTCAATAACTTTGACTCACCCTCCGACTATAATGAATTGTCACTTGAACTCTTCAAGGTACTCACCATTGAGCCGCCTTTCACCGAAGCTGAATTCCGCTCAATGAGCAAAGAAGAAGTTATTGACAAAATCCACACCGCCGCAATGGAGGGATTTGACAGGAAGAGCCAGAGAATCCGTGAAATCGCGATGCCTGTCATCAAAGACTGCGTTGAAAACCGCGGCATGGACTCAATGATTGTTGTGCCGATGACAGATGGCAAACGCATCTTTAACCTCCCAGTGAATATCATTGACGCATATAAAACCGAATGCAAAGCAATTGTCAAGGAGTGGCATAAAGCTATCCTGCTTGTCACTATCGACGAGCTCTGGAAAGAGCATCTCCGTGAACTTGACCAGCTTCGACAGAGCGTGCAGAATGTGAGCTACGAACAGAAAGATCCTTTAGTGATTTACAAGGTAGAATCGTTCCACTTGTTCGAGCAGATGCTTAACAATCTGAACGTCAAAGTCATTTCTGCACTCATGCGCGGCTCAATTTATGTGCCGCAGCGCCCTGCCCAGGATGCGCCCAGTGCACCTGTACAGCCTCAGGTCCAGAAGCCTATGCCACGCCAGGCAACCCCGGCATACAAGGAAAGCCGTGAATCCCTCCCCGGAGATGCAAACAGGGCGGCTGCGTCAGCGCCTCAGGGAGAGAAACAGCGCCCGATGCCTGTACAGGCTGGACCTAAAATCGGCAGAAACGACCCATGCCCATGCGGAAGTGGCAAAAAATACAAAAATTGCCACGGACGGGGACTTTAATTAGCATTGACCACCTTACCGGTTATTAAATATGGAAAATAAAAACTCTAAGCTGATTTGGATTGCACTTGCGCTTGTCATTCTACTGATTGTTGCGCTATGCTTTAGCCTTTTCCAAGTCACCTCCCTGAAGGGGGACATTGACAACGCGAGAGCTGAAAACGAGCAACTGCAACTCACAAACGAGCAGCTCCAGCTTGCCAACGAGTATGAGTCCATCAACTCGCAGTTCGCGCAATATGAGGACCAGGCTATGCGCATGGAAGGTGACACGATACTCGCAAAGTACAATGCTGCAAAAAATAAAATTGAGCAGCTTCTTGAAGAACTCAACTCGCAGAAAAAGAAAAGCCAGCAGAGAATCTCACAGCTCCAAAACGAGATTTCAACACTGCGCGGGCTTCTCCGTCACTACATCGCACAGATAGATTCTCTTGGCAAAGAAAACGCTGGGCTCCGTGCTGAAAATGAGGAAATCAAGAGTCAAAACCAGCAGCTTTCCTCAAGGGTACAGGAAGTTTCCAAGACAAATGCAACTCTCAGCGAAAGGATGACTCTCGCGGAGAAACTGAATGTCACCGGGCTCAGCCTTACTCCCCTGCGTAAAAACGGCAAGGCAGAAAAAAATGTCACAAAAGCCGTTCAGCTTATGGTCACATTCACTATTCCTCAGAATAATTCAACCCCTGTAGGTAACAAAACCATATATCTGAGGATAACCAGCCCGGAAGGCTCGCTTCTCGGAAATGCCGGGACATTCCAGTTTGATGGCGGCAACGTGCCATGCACGGCTAAGAAAACCATTGAGTACACCGGTGAGGAACTTTCCGGAGTAACGATTTACTGGGATGTGAATACCGCACTCACTCCGGGAGACTACACCGTAGAGCTGTTCGCCGACAACTATCGGATAGCTTCACGCCACTTCACCCTGAAGAAGTAATCACCATGACAGGTTTGATTCAGGAATTCTACACAGCTGTGAACTCAGTGGAGGTGACTACATCCTCCACTGTGTTTAAGTTGTGCCTGAGCATGCTGCTCGGCTGCTGCGTAGGAGTTGAAAGGAAACGCAAGGGACAGATTGCCGGCATCCGCACATTTGCGCTCATTTCAATAGGCGCGACACTTGCTATGCTGCTGTCGATTTATGTGCCGCAAGAATATCTTGGGCTCAAGAACGGTGACCCGGGACGTATCGCTGCGCAGGTAATTACCGGTATCGGTTTCCTTGGTGCCGGCGCTATCATACAGATGAAAGGCTCGGTTCGCGGTCTCACTACCGCGGCAAGCATCTGGATGGTCGCGACAATAGGCATGGCTGTCGGAGTGGGCATGTACCTCGTATCCATAGTGGCAACATCCTTAATCCTTGTGGTGCTCCTTTTCATCGAGGCAATCGAGCGTAAGATTCATGTAGGATGGGAAACCAGGATAATTCGCATCCGTGTGCACGGCATTGTTGAGGACATCGAACTATACCGACGCACACTCAACGAATTCCACATCAACCTGACCAATGTTTTCGCGGAATATAACTACGAGAACGAAATAACAAGCCTTAACCTCGTGGTGCTTGTCAAGAGCACTACAGAATTTATAGCCCTCTTCTCCGCGCTTAGAAAACTTAACGACACTCAGGCCATTTCACTCGCTAATCAGGTAAGTATATGATTCTCGCAACTGTTGAAGCATCACAATTGCCCGTAGAAGGTCTAATCAAGGACCTCGCTTTTATCCTAATCCTTGCAGCTATCACAACAGTACTGTTCAAATGGCTCAAGCAGCCTGTTGTGCTCGGCTATATTGTAGCCGGCTTCCTGGCAAGTCCCAACTTCACCTATTTACCGTCTGTAACCACTGAAAGCAACATTGAATTTTGGGCGCAGATAGGCATCGTAGTGCTTCTTTTCTCGCTCGGACTGGAATTCAGCTTCAAGAAACTCGTCAATGCGGGAGGATCTGCGGTCGTCACGGCACTGATTATAGTCACGGGCATGATGTGCGTCGGGTTCCTGATAGGACACATTCTCGGATTCTCGCATATCAACAGCCTTTTCCTCGGAGGAATGTTATCCATGTCCTCCACCACTATTATTATCAAGGCGTTCAATGACCTTGGGCTCAAACATAAGAAATTTGCATCGCTTGTATTTGCGGTGCTGATTGTCGAAGACCTTTTCGCGGTGTTGATGATGGTGATTCTCTCATCTATCGCCATAAATGACAGCGTTGCAGGAGGTGAGATGCTGTTCAGCATTACTAAACTCGCATTCTTCCTTATAATGTGGTTTGCGGTCGGAGTATTTGTGTTGCCCAGCATGCTCAACACCACGCGCCGGTTCCTCAATTCCGAAACACTCCTAATCATAAGCATGGGGCTCTGCCTCGGCATGGCGGTGTTCTCTGTCTACTGCGGGTTCTCACTGGCTCTCGGTGCATTTGTCATGGGTTCTATTCTCGCCGGGACAAGCTTTGCCGAGCGAATAGAGAAAGTTGTAACCCCGGTAAAAGACCTGTTTGGATCCGTATTCTTCATCTCCGTCGGCATGATGGTGAATCCCTCAGTAATAACCACCTACTGGGGACCCATCCTTCTTCTCTCCGGGGTAGTAATTGTCGGAATGATTATTTTCGGTTCATTCGGAATGCTCGTTACCGGACAAACGCTTAAAGTTGCAATCGAAGCAGGTTTCTCACTCACTCAGATTGGTGAGTTTGCCTTCATCATCGCTACTCTCGGCATGAGTCTGGGAGTACTTGACCACACCATATACCCTATTGTAGTAGCAGTGTCAGTACTCACCACATTCACTACACCCTATTTCATACGAATGGCAGATCCCGTATATGCCGGTCTTGTGAAAATATTGCCGAAACGGCTCCATTTCCTCATCGACCGGTATTGCGACAAAGCCTCCACGGAGAGTGAAACCGGCATTCTGTGGAAAACTGTCATCCAGCGCTATGTATGGAGAATGATGCTTTACCTGGTAATCCTTGTCACCATCTGCCTCATATCTATTAACTGGTTGCTGCCGTGGCTCATGGGATTCAGCGCCGGGTGGGGACGATTTATCTGCGCGGTTGTCACACTTGTTGCCATGTCACCATTCCTTCTGGCACTTTCAATGCCTGCGTCAAAGCGCACCGAGCGCCAGCGTCTTCTCTCGGCAAACGCGCACTTCGATGTTCCACTCATCGTAATGACTCTGTTCCGCATGCTCATATCACTTATCGTAGTCATATATCTCCTGTCATGCATATACTCCGCATGGGTGGGAATTGTTTTCGGGTTTGTGGTATTTGTCATATTGATGTTCGGTTTCTCAAAGCAGCTCAAGAAAAAGATGCGCCGGATCGAATCGCGCTTTATGGATAACCTGAATGAACGTGAGTTGAGAAGAAGCGGACGGAAAAACAATGTGGTAAACAATCTTCACCTCGCATACATGACTGTCGGCTACAATTGTCCTTTTGTAGGAGAAAAACTTCAGGACAGCGGCATCCGCCAGCGTTGCGGAGTAAATATAGCCACTATACAGCGAGGTGCAACCCTTATTCCGGTGCCATCAGGTGATACAAGGATTTTCCCCGGCGACGTTCTCGGAGTTATCGGCACAGATGAACAGATTCAAGAGTTGCTGGCTATTGTTGAAAGCGACGGGGAGGAACAAACTGCAGAAGCCTCCCCCACGGATTATAAGCTCACCTCGCTACAACTGTCCGACAATTCACCGCTCGTCGGGCAGACCGTTGCACAGTCAAGGTTGAGCACAGACTATTCCGCGCTCCTTGTAAGCATAAACCGCAACGAGGAATTTTTCACCCCCGTTGCGGATACTCGCTTCGAGCCACATGATATTCTTTGGGTCGTGGCGAACCCTAAGACACTTACCCCGCTCAGATAAGGGTACCCTCCCCCTACTTGGAAAAAGCGTCAATCATGTTCCCTATCGATTTTTCCCCTATCGTTCCGGAAATGATTATCAGTTTCGCTTTATCACCGGACCCCTTGGAGTACATCAGCAGGTATCTGAAATATCCGGGAGCGAGGTTACGTGCCGGGATACCGTAAATCATAGTTTCGTTTGACCTATCTCTTTGCAACACAAATAATTCAGCATTAGGTGACTCCGAGAGATAGTGATCAAGCAGTTTCTTTCCCGCCTCTTCCGCTTTGGCACTTCCAAGCTCAAATACCCTGACTGATTCCACTCCAGTGCCTGAACCGCTTACTAACGCGGCAAGCGGGCTTGTGGAACCATCTTTATTGACTCTTTTCAGCATTGATTCTGTAAGATAAGTCATATTTACGTCTGTAAGCGATGTAAGATACTTCACTAACTCTGTCCTGGTTTCCTTAGGCTTAGTATTTTTATTATTCGATACATTTTGGGCAGACATTCCTGCTCCTATAACCAAAATTGCGATAACTGCTGTAAGAATCCGTTTCATATCAAAAATATTTAAATTTGTACCTGTTTAATATGTATCCCTTTAACACAATCAGTGGCGCTCTTCTGTTTGGAGTGGATGCGGGAAAGCACCGACATAAGCGCCTCATCCACTTTTTTCGCAGCTCTTTCACACTCCTCGTCACTCATATTTATTGCGATTGAGTCCTCCTGCTCCGGCAAAACGACCTTCACCGTTTTCGGCACGTCAGTCCTTACCTGTGCAACTAAATCCGGGCGCACGGCATCATCATTCGTATGCCTCCATGCGAAAGTAATACACAAAACCAGACTTGCAGCCACGCCAATGCTTGCAAACGCCTTTATGAATCCGCTTACACGCCGGCTCCGATTGTCTATAGCCTTTTCAAGCCTGCTTTCCAAACCAATAGGCATTTCCGGTTCACATGACCGGATTGCACGAAACATCTCGCGCTCCGCTTCAAGTTCCGGCGGAAGTGCACTTGACCCCTCTAATGCCGATATTAGTTCCTTGTACTCTTTCGGCGAAATATTGCCGGAATAGTACTTGTCAAGTAAAACTGTTATTTCATCCTTTCTCATATCATTTTATTTTGACAACAATTCTTTAATCCTGGTTCGCGCCCTCCAAAGGAGTACCCGAACGTTTCCCGGTGAAAGCCCAAGCCGCTCTGCAATTTCAGCATTTGAAAAACCGCCGTACGCACTGAGCCTTAATACATATCTTTGATCGGTGGGAAGACGGTCGATGGCTCGCCTTACCAATTCCGCCGAATCGCGCCATTCCAAACCTTTATGCACATCTTCATCTGACACAACCTCCGGCATGGCATCCTTTACCACAGCATCCTTGCTCCTTTGGATAGTATTCAGGCACACATTGCGCACGACATTCATGCAATATGTTTTTAAATCTGCTACACTATGCAACTTTTCCCGATTATCCCAAAGCCTGAGCATAGCATCCTGCACAGCATCTGCGGCGACATCACCACTACCCATTAAGGCAGCAGCAACCCGGAACATTCCTTTGTAATGCGGCAGTACGCTTGCTTTGAACTCTTCGGTAGTCATGGTTGAATGGCTTTCTACTAATAAGACACATCTTACCCCCTCCCCGTTACAAAAAAATAATAAGCTTCATTAAATTGTTAACATTTTGCAATTCTAATGCATTATAATTAAAT
>DAAJ01000009.1:43101-47758 GCA_001701115.1 Bacteroidales bacterium GP2 | reverse complement strand
TATGTTTATGCCTGTTTAATGTTTTCCTACATCAGGCACAGTATAAGCCCTTGTGCCGCGACAACACGCAGGAACATAGTGAGCGGGTAAACGGTAGAGTATGCAACAGCGGGAGCATCGCTGCCGGTGCTGCCGTTTGCGTATGCAAGCGCCGGGGGATCGGTGTAGCCGCCGGAGAAGAGACCCATGATGGTGAGGAAGTTGATTTTGTACACTCCACGTGCAATGCAGCCGACAATGGCAAGAGGCAGGAAGGTGATTATGAATCCCCAGATAACCCACCACATGCCGGTGATGTTGAATACTGTTTCAGCAAATCCGGCTCCGGAGGATATGCCCACCGATGCAAGGAAGAGACAGATGCCGAGCTCTCGCATAAGCAGTGATGCGCTCGACGAAGTGTAAGTCACGAGCTTGAATTTGTAGCCGAAGCGGCTGAGAAGGATTGCCACAACAAGAGGACCTCCCGCAAGACCGAGCTTCATGCCGAAGCCAACATTGATGGAACCAACGATGATACCGAAGAGGATACCTATAAATATGGTAATCATGTTAGGCTCGTTAAGGCGCTTCATTGAGTTGCCGAGCTTTTCACCGAGACGGCTGATATCGTTGAGGTCGCCGACAACGGTGATGCGGTCGCCCATCTGGAGACGCAGACCGGGTGACGCAAGAAGGTCGACACCGGAACGGTTTACTCGGGTAGCATTGACTTTGTAAGCGGTGTGAAGGCGAAGCGCGCCAAGGGCAACACCGTTGTATTCGCTCTTAGTGATGACGATTCGGCGTGAAACTACTTCGCGCTGCGCAGCTTCCCAGTCCATGTCGACCTGCGGACCGACAACGGTTTCAAACCTTTCCACATCCTGGGTGGAGATGACAACATATATTTTGTCGCCGGTGTGAACCTGGGTAGATGAAACGGGTATTACCACTTTGCCGTCATCGCCGATAAGCCGCGAAATCACGAAGTCACACTGGATGATATCATGAATCTGGCGGAGTGTCTTGCCGTTGATAAGCGGGTTTGTAACCTCAACAGAGATGATGTCCGGCTTGAGCTGTGAATTGTCGTTTTGCCTTTCGAGGTCTTTGATTTCCTCATCGGTCTTGACTTTGAAAATAGCCTTGATAAGGAACATTGCCCCGATAATGCCGCACACGCCAAGGGGATAAGCTGCAGCATAACCCATGGACATTGTGTTGATAGCGTCCGGGTTGCCTGCTGCCTGCTGGGCTGCCGCCAAGCCTGGGGTGTTTGTCACCGCTCCGCTCATCACACCCACGAGTGCCGCAATATTGGTGTTGCCGTCAATGAAGTAGATGGCAAGCACGATTGCCACGTTGAGCGCGATGCCGAGCACTGCAAGCCCGTTGAGCCTCATGCCTCCTTTTTTGAAAGAGCTGAAGAAACCGGGACCGACCTGCAAGCCGATAGAGAAGATGAACAGAATGAGACCGAATTCCCTGATGAAATGAAGCACTTCTCCGTCCACAATGTAGCCGAAGTGACCCATCAGGATGCCTACAAACAGCACGAAAGTCACACCGAGGCTCACTCCTGCGATTTTGAGCTTGCCGAGGTACACGCCGGCGGCAATCACAAAGGAGTAGAGCGCCAGAGTGCTCGCAAGGCTGGTGTTTCCCGGACCGATAATGTTGGTCAACCAAGTAAAATCCATATATGCAAGTAGATAACGTTGAAATTTATTCTGTGGTGCTAATGCGAGGGCAAATTTACGCTTTTTTTGCGAGATAACGCATTGCCGTAATTATCCAAATGCACCCGCGTGATGATTTTATTGCATATTTTTGGTGTTATTCGTACCTTTGCCCTCATTATTGAGAAAAATATCAGTGCATGAATATTTCATACAATTGGCTAAAGCAGTATATCGACTTTGACCTCACTCCCGGCGAACTTGCCGACGCCCTCACATCCATCGGGCTTGAAACCGGTTCAGTGGAGGAGGTGGAATCCATAAGGGGCGGGCTTAAAGGCATAGTAACCGGCAAGGTGCTCACTTGTGTCGACCATCCGGATAGCGACCATCTTCATATCACAACGGTTGACCTCGGCGACGGAGTGCCTGTGCAGATTGTTTGCGGCGCGCCCAATGTTGCGGCTGGTCAGAGCGTTGTTGTCGCTACAGTAGGCACTACACTTTATGACGGTGACAAGGAATTCCAGATAAAAAAATCAAAAATACGCGGTGCGGAGTCTTTCGGCATGATTTGCGCCGAAGATGAAATCGGGGTGGGAACCTCCCATGCCGGTATTATCGTGCTGGACCCTTCAGTCAAGCCCGNNCTACCGGCATTCCTGCTGCGGAATATTACGGTCTTACAAGCGATTATGTGCTTGAAGTCGACCTCACTCCCAACCGTGTTGATGCGGCAAGCCATTTTGGCGTTGCGCGCGACCTCAGCGCATGGCTCAGCCGCCATGCCAACGCTTCCGCTGTCAAAAAGCCGGAGCCTGCGGGATTCAAGCCCGATTCAGCCGAAGGAGCTGTGGCAGTTGAGGTGGAAAACACTCAGGCTTGCCCGCGTTACACAGGCATAACAATCCGTGGTGTAAAGGTTGGGGAAAGCCCTAAATGGCTCCGTGACCGCCTGTCTGTAATCGGTCAGCGCCCTATAAACAATATAGTTGATATTACCAATTACATCCTGCATGGCATCGGGCAGCCTCTCCATTGCTTTGACCTTTCTAAAATAGAGGGTGGCAAGGTTGTTGTGCGCACCTGTGCTGAAGGCACAAAGTTCACGACCCTTGACGGGGTTGAGCGCACTCTTGATTCGCGTGACCTCATGATTTGCAATGCGAAAGAGCCTATGTGCATTGCCGGAGTTTTTGGAGGTCTTGATTCAGGAGTTACAGAAGCAACAACAGATATTTTCATAGAAAGCGCATATTTCAATCCCACATGGGTGCGTAAGACAGCGCGTCGCCATGGTCTCTCTACCGACTCATCTTTCCGTTATGAGCGCGGCACCGACCCAAATGCTACCCTTTGGGCGGCTAAACTTGCTGCTATGCTGGTTAAAGAGCTTGCAGGAGGTGAGATTTGCGGTGAACCGGTGGATATTTATCCCGAAAAAATCAATCCGTACGAAGTTGAATTCGATTACGGTTATGCCCGCCGCCTGATTGGCAAGGATATTGAGCGTGAAGTGATGGATTCAATCATGAAATCGCTTGAAATCGAGATTGCGAAGCCGGGCGAAAATGTTTCGGAGCTTCTTGTGCCGACATATCGCGTGGATGTGCGCCGTCCTTGCGATGTTGTTGAGGACATACTCCGTATTTATGGATATAATAATGTGGAGACCGGCACTTCAGTGCGTTCTGCGCTCTCATCAAAGAGCCGCGCCGATGTTGACAATACGCTCCGTAATATAATAGGTGAACAGCTCACGGCTGTAGGATTTAATGAAATCCTCAATAACTCCCTTACTGCCGAGAGTTATTATGCTGACCTGGCTGAGTATCCGCTTGACACCTGCGTGCGCCTTCTCAATCCCTTGAGCAGCGACCTTGCTGTGATGCGCCGCACCCTCCTGTTCGGTGGTCTTGAATCGCTTGCGCACAACATCAACCGCAAGCAGGGTGATTTGCTGATGTATGAGTTTGGCAACGTGTATGCCCGCAATCCTCATGCGGAGAGCACTGCGGAAAAACCTCTGGCTCCTTACAGCGAGGGTTCACGCCTTGGCATCTGGCTCACCGGAGCGCTTCGCCCCGGCAACTGGGCACGCCCGCAGGCTGATGCTACTTTCTTTGACTTGAAAGCCACTGTGGCAAATATTTTTGCACGCCTTGGCATTTCCGAGCGTGAAATCAAGTTGTCAAAAGGCTCGAATGAACTTTTCGACGCCTGCATCACAATATCTACCCGCAGCGGCAAAGAGCTTGGAGTGATGGGCATTGTTGCTAAAAAGCAGCTCGCCAAGTGCGATATCAAGCAGCAGGTAGTGTTTGCAGAGCTTGATTGGGCTGCGCTTGTCAACCTCGTGGCGAAGAGAAGCCCGCTTTATACTCCGCTGCCTCGCACCCAGCCTGTGCGCCGTGACCTTGCGTTGCTGATTGACAATGCTGTGACTATGGAACAGGTTGAAGCAACCGTGCGCGAGAGCGAGCGCAAGCTCCTTCAGGGCATCGAGCTCTTTGATGTCTACGAAGGAAAGAACCTGCCGGAGGGCAAAAAGAGTTATGCAGTGGCAATTACGTTGCAGGACAATGAAAAGACCCTTACCGACAAGCAGATTGAGTCTGTAATGGAAAAAATCACTGCTAACCTTTCAAAGAAACTCGGCGCTTCGCTGAGATAAAATGTACAGGATTATAATAAACATAAAAATATACCGCAATGGGAAGAGCTTTTGAATACCGCAAAGCAAGAAAACTGAAACGCTGGGGCAACATGTCCCGCACATTTACCCGTATAGGCAAGGAAATCACCATCGCAGCTAAAGCTGGTGGACCTGACCCTGACACCAATCCGCGCCTGCGTGTGCTCATGCAGAATGCCAAGGCAGCAAATATGCCTAAGGACACTGTTGAGCGCGCAATCAAGAAAGCTACAGATAAGGAGAGCGGAGATTATAAAGAAATCGTTTACGAAGGATACGGACCTTTCGGCATCGCTATCGT
>DAAJ01000009.1:0-43061 GCA_001701115.1 Bacteroidales bacterium GP2 | reverse complement strand
TCATACTTCAACCGCTACGGCGGCAGCCTTGGAACGCAGGGTAGCCTTGCGTTCATGTTTGACCACAAGAGTGTTTTCAAGGTAAAACCCAAAGACGGTGTGGACCTTGAGGAACTTGAACTTGAGCTTATTGATTATGGCGTGGATGAGCTTGAGGCAGATGAGGAGGAAATAGATATCTACGGCGCATTCGAGGAATTTGCAAATATCCAGAAGTACCTTGAGGACAATGGTTTTGAGATTATCAGCGCTGAGTTTGAAAGAATCCCCAACGATCTTAAAGAAGTTACTGAGGAACAGCGTGCGACACTTGACAAGCTCCTTGAGAAATTTGAAGAGGACGAGGATGTGCAAAACGTGTTCCACAATATGAAGGAATAAGCCAAAACTTAAAATTAATGTTTTCATGGGTTGCCACCTGAGAGTGATTCTTCGGTGGCAACATTTTTTTTGTGATTTTTTTATTACCTTTGCACATAGCGGAATACGCATGAAATTGATTCCGTAATAAATGATTGCATGATGAGTGATGACGATATAAACGAGGAGTACATTCCCGAAGAAGAGATTGAGGACGATTCCGAGGCGGTTGAAGGCGGCTTTGGTTCTATGCTTGTTGACCTGACTGATGACAATGTGAGGCATCAGCTCAGGGGCATGTTCCAGAGCTGGTATCTGGATTATGCCTCATACACCATTCTTGACCGAGCGATTCCTAATGCCGATGACGGTCTGAAGCCTGTTCAGCGCAGGTTGTTGCATACAATGAAGAAGCTGGATGACGAGCGGTTTATCAAAGTGGCGAACATTGTTGGTGCGACAATGGCGTATCATCCCCATGGCGATGCGTCCATCTACGGTGCTCTTGTGCAGCTCGGGCAGAAGGGGTTGCTCGTTGAAACGCAAGGAAACTGGGGCAATGTGCTCACCGGGGCAAGCGCGGCGGCGGGACGATATATAGAGGCTCGCCTGAGCGAATTTGCAAGCGATGTGCTGTTCAATGCCAAGGTTACCCAATGGACTCCGAGTTATGACGGGCGCAGCAAGGAGCCGGTGACACTGCCTACCAAATATCCTCTTCTCCTCGCCCAGGGTGTCGGTGGTATTGCCGCCGGTCTTTCGAGCCTTATCCTGCCTCATAATTTCAATGAAATAATAGATGCCGCGGTTGCATACCTCAAGGGAGAGGAATTTATACTGTATCCCGATTTCTCTACCGGCGGCATGATAGATGTAAGCCGGTACAATGACGGTGCGCGTGGAGGCAGGGTGCGAGTCAGGGCAAAGATTGACAAGGTTGACAACCGGACTCTTGCTATTACTGAGCTCCCGTATGGAATTACCAGCGGCAAGCTGATAGAAAGCATACTCAAAGCAAACGAAAAAGGCAAAATCAAAATCCGACAGGTGGATGACAATACCTCTGCAACCGCACTGGTAATGGTATATCTCCAGCCGGGTGTGTCGAGTGACAAGACTATAGACGCGCTCTATGCGTTCACCGATTGCGAGCTTACAATTTCTCCGAACTGCTGCGTGATTTATGATGACAAGCCGCATTTCCTTGGGGTGAGCGATGTGCTCCGCAGGAATGTGGACCGTACACGCGATATACTTAAGGCTGAACTTGAAATAGAACTTGCCGAGACAAAAGAGAAGCTGCATTTCCTCACCTTGGAGCGTATATTCATCGAAGAGAGGATATATAAGGACAAGGAGTATGAGGAGAGTGTCACCAAGGCGGAAGCCATAAGGCATCTTGGCAAAAGGATAGCCGAGTATGCGGACAGGCTGGTTCGACCTGTCACTGAGGAAGATTTGCTTAAATTGCTTGAAATCAAGATGGGGCGAATACCCCGTTTTGACTCCAAGGCTGCTGATGAGGCTATTGTGGCTCTTAATGCCAAGATTGACGATATAAATTCAAAACTTGCCGCGCTTACCGATTACACAATCAAGTGGTTTAAGAAGCTCAAGGAGAAATATGGAGCTGAATATCCGCGAATGACCCAGCTGCGCAACTTCGAGACTATCGCCGCGGCGAGGGTTGCAGAGGCAAACGAGAAACTCTATGTTAACAGGAAAGAGGGCTTTATCGGCACAGCTCTTAAAGGCGACGATATTGAGTGCATCGGCAACTGCTCGGAGCTTGATGATGTGATTATCTTCTTTGCCAACGGTAAGTACAAGGTTATCCGCGTTCAGGACAAAGTTTTTGTAGGCGAGGACAAAATTATCCATGTCGCAGTGTTCAAGGACAAGGATGAGCGCACTACCTACAATGTCATTTATCAGGACGGCAAGGGAGGAATCCACTATATGAAGAGGTTCCATGTCACCGGTGTGACAAGGGATAAGATATATGATGTCACCCAGGGCAAGCCTGACAGCAAAATAAAATACTTCACGGCAAATCCTAATGGTGAAGCTGAAATTGTCAGGGTGACGCTAAAGCCGAAGCCAAAGCTTAAATCGCTTCAACTCGACATTGATTTCGCTGACCTCAAGCCGAGGGGCAAGGCTGCTATGGGCAATATCGTCACTAAGAATGAGGTACACTCTATCCGCCTCAAGGAGGCAGGGCAGAGCACACTTGGCGGGCGCAAAGTGTGGTTTGACCCCGATGTGCTCAGGCTCAATTATGAAGGAAGAGGAAACTATCTTGGTGAGTTCAACGCTACCGACCAGGTGCTTGTGGTGCTCAAAAACGGCGAATACTATACAACCTCCTTTGACAGCACCAATCATTATGATGACAATATCAGCCGCATAGAGCTTTTCAACCCGGAAAAGGTGTGGAGCGTAGTGCTTTACGATGCTTCGCAGGGATTCTATTACCTTAAGCGTTTCACCTATGAAAGCTCGCCGAAGAAACAGCGGTTTATCGGCGACAATCCCAAATCGGCTGTTGTGGCTATGAGTGATGAGCCGGGAGCAAGGTTTGAGGTTGTATTCGGAGGTGCTGACGAGGTGCGCGGTTCAATTGTTGTTGATGCAATGGATTTCGTAGGCGTCAAGTCGTTTCGTGCAAAGGGCAAGAGGCTAACATCATATCAGGTTGCCTCTATAGCGGAGATTGAACCGGTTATTGTTGAGGAGCCGGAGATTCAGGAAGAATCTTCAGATGAGGATGTTGAACCAGCCGTTTCACAGACAGAAGTGATTGAGGAACGCTCGGATGATGAAGTGCGTGATGAACTCACCGGGCAACAAAGAATATTTTAGATGAAAAGGACCCTGATTTTATCCATGCTGGGTATCATTGCCGTTTTCATGGCAAACGCCCGCTCTGTTGAAGAGGAAATTTTGCGACCGGTAACAGCCGCATATACTATAGGCGCAGGTTCAAGCCATCTTGCTGACACTTACCTCTCGCCTATTAATTATAATGGCTTCAGCGTTTCCCTTGGCTACGACAGGTGGCAGGCAATGAAATTCAATCCGGAGCGCTGGGTTATGAAACTGGCTTTTGGAGTGGAGGTTGAGCGTGGAAAAAACCGTGCCGGCAATGCAGTTATGTGGTACGGAGGCATTAATGGCTCATGGACGATGATGCATAGGTGGAATGTTGTTAAAGGGCTGACGCTCGGGGTTGGACCGGAGGCGAATCTTGACTTGGGATGCCTTTACCTTGAAAGGAACAGCAATAATCCTGTTTCGGCAAAGGCGGCAATTACAGTGGGGGCATCAGGGTATGCGGCATACAATATGCGGATTGGCAAACTCCCGGTAACATTCACATGGCAGCCGTCTATTCCGGTGATTGGCGCATTCTTCTCTCCGGACTATGGAGAATTGTACTATGAGATTTACCTCGGAAATCATAACGGGCTTGCCCATTGCGCATGGTGGGGCACATATTTCCGGTTTGATAACCTGCTTGCTGCTGACTTTCATTTCGGTGCTACTTCACTCAGGCTTGGCTATAAAGGGAGGATTCTCTCCACAAAGGTCAACCATCTTGTGTCTAACAACTATTCCCACCAGTTTGTAATCGGTGTGTCCGGTGAATGGCTTTCGTTGAACCCCAGGAAGAAAATTTCACCGAAGGCAAAAACTTATCACGCACTCTTTGAATAATATCCTATGAAAAAGACTCTCGGAAAGATACTCGTTTTTGGAGCATTTGCCATTATGCTTGCCGGTATTGCCGGTTGCCACAAAATAGAAGAGCCGGGCAACACGGCTGCGAGCAATTTTGAAATGCTGTGGAAGATAATGGATGAACATTATTGCTTCTTTGAAGAGAAGGGTGTTGACTGGAACGAGATGAAAGCGAAATACCGCCCTCAGGCGGCGAAAGCAAAAAATACAAAGCAGCTGTTCAGGATAATGGCGGCGATGCTTGATGAGCTGAGGGATGGGCATGTGAATCTCGCGGCTCCTTTTGAAACATCATACTACCGCCAGTGGTGGACCGATTACCCTCAGAACTATAATGCACGTCTTGTTGAGGAGAATTACCTCTATTTCCATTATTCGCAACTTGGCTCCGTATATTATTTCCTTCTGCCATGCAATGTGGGCTATCTGCGTGTTCCTTCATTTGAATCTGGTCTTGGGCATGGAAATATCGACAATATCTTTGCATCGTTTGAAATGGCATCAGCCCTCATTATTGACATTCGCGACAATGGCGGCGGAAATATGACTAATGCCGACAATCTGATTTCACATTTTATCGGCGAGGAGATTTGCGCAGGATACATTTCACATAAAACAGGTCCGGGGCATTCAGATTTTTCAGAACCGTTTGAGATAAAGCTGAAACCGGTAGAGGCGGGGCACTGGCTCTGGGGAAAACCTGTGGTGGTGCTTACAAACCGCTCCACTTTCTCTGCTGCCAATTATTTTGCAACAGTAATGAAGTCGCTGCCTAATGTGAAGCTTGTTGGCGCTACCACAGGCGGCGGCTCAGGAATGCCTTTCTCTGCTGAGCTTCCTGCAGGGTGGGGTATAAGGTTTTCAGCTTGCCCGGTTTATGCTCCGGATGGCACCCTCACAGAATTTGGAGTTGAACCATCCCCTGGCTGTGCGGTAGATATGAGCCCTGCCGACGAATACGCCGGCAAGGACACTATTCTTGATTTTGCCATAAGGCTGCTTACAACCCCACAGTCTTAAGAAGGTCGGCAACCGCTTCTGCCGGTGAATCGTTGCGGCTGAGGCATTTGATAAAAAGCGAACCGATAATCGCCCCGGAGGAGTGGCTGTTTGCCTGTTTTCTTGTAACAGGGTCGCTGATGCCGAATCCAATCAGGCGCGGATTTCGCAGGTTCATGCCGTTTATGCGCTTGAAATAACCAGTCTGCTCTTCCGAGAATCCTTCAGTGCGGGTGCCGGTGGTGCTTGCGCTGCTCACCATATAAATGAATCCGCTTGCAAATGAATCTATTTCCCTGATTCTCTCTTCAGATGTTTCAGGAGTGATGAGCATAATCACAGGTTTGTTGAATTCGATGCTGAGAGGATGTATTTCAGCAAGGTATTCCTCCATAGGCAAATCCGGGATGATTAGCGCATCGATTCCCGCGCTTTCGCATCGCTCAAACAGGCGCCGGTAGCCGTACTGCATCATCGGGTTAAGATAGCCCATAAGCACAAGCGGAATGTCAGGAGAGGTTTTGCGTGCTTTCTCCACCTGTTCAAACAGTTTCTCCAGTGTCATTCCCTGGCGGAGGGCTTCTGTAGAGCTCCCTTGGATTACAGGACCGTCCGCCATAGGGTCGCTGAACGGAGCGCCCACCTCAATCATGTCAATCCCGGCTTTGTCAAGGGCGTTTATGATTTCGGCTGTCGATTCAACTGTCGGATACCCGGCGGTGAAATATACTGAAAGGATATCTGAGCCTTTGCGGTTAAAAAGTGATGTAACTCGGTTCATCTTCGTTGAATTTTCTTAAGGATAAAATAAAATGTGTGAGCACACGGATGTCTTTAATGCCGGGTGAAGTTTCAAACCGGCTGTTAATGTCGATTCCAGCCATGTGTGGTCGCATTGCAGCGACAATATTGTCAATGTCATCCGGTGAAACACCGCCTCCAATAAGATATGGAGCATCAGCATTGTAATTTTCGAGCAGGTTCCAGTCGAATTTGAGTCCGCTTCCGCCAGCCTTTTCCGTGAGTGTGTCGAAAACAAACATATCAACGCTCCCATTATACTCGTCAATCAGTCCAGTGGGGAGAGAGTTGCCGACATGGATTGTTTTGAATACTTTGTACCCGCTGTCTTGCAGCCGTTTGCATAAATCTGGCGATTCGTTGCCGTGGAGCTGCAGATGCTTGATGCCGAACTTCCCTGCGGTTGCTCTTATTGTTTCCTCATCTGCATTCAGGAATACTCCTACGGGTATTATGTATTCCGGAAGCGATTTGACAATTTCCGGGTCGAGGTCGTTTGCGCACCGGGGTGATTTGTCTGTGAAGATAAATCCCATCATCATAGGGGTTAGCGCCGAAACCTGGCGGAGATTTTCTTCGTTGCAGTTGCCACAGACTTTTATGAACCTGTCGCGGTGCGGAGTGGAGGTTTTATTGCTTTGAGTCATTGATAAATCTTTTAAGTGTTTCACCCGGTTGCGGGGTTGACATGAATGCTTCACCAATAAGGAACCCGCTGTATCCTTTTTCACGCAGCATTGCAATATCTTGCGGTGAATGGATTCCACTTTCTGCAATCTTTACGGATTCTTTAGGCAGCAGTGAGGCAAATTGCGCCGCGGTGTCAAGCGAGGTTGAGAAATTGCGGAGGTTACGGCTGTTTACTCCGGTCATGTCAGCGAGCGGAGTCCATTTTTCAATCTCTCCATGATTATGGAGTTCCAGAAGCACCTCAAGCGAAAGGTCTTTTGCAACACCGCATAGATACTCTATCTCCTCTTTTTCAAGTGCTGAGGCAATCAGCAGAATAGCATCCGCGCCGTAAATCCGCGCCATGTAAATCTGTACCGGATCAATAACAAAATCCTTCCGGAGCAGAGGAATGCCTACGGTTTGGCGTGCTATGGCAAAATCGGTTAATGCACCTCCGAAGAAACGTGTATCGGTAAGGACAGAGCACCCGCTGGCACCTCCGGCTTCATATTGCGCTGTGACAACCGCCACATCTGCCGCTGGGAAGATTTCCCCTTTAGACGGGGAACGGCGTTTGAATTCAGCGATTATTCCGCTCCCTGAAAGTATGGATTGCTTCAATGAAACTGTTTTGCGCGGACAGGTCAGTGCGGCATTGCGCAAAGCGGACTCGCCATAAATTGATTTTATGGCATTTACTTCATCTTTCTTTGCCCTGAGTATTGTCTGGAGGATGTCGCTCATGGTGTCAACTGTTTATTTCAATGAATTTCTTGAAGCACTCCTTTGCAGCTCCGCTGTCAAGCGATTCTCTTGCCTGTGCTATTGCTGCTTCCAGCGGCAATTCCGGTTCAAGGGTCGTGATAGCGAATGCAGCGTTTGCAAGGACACAGTTTTTCTGGGGTAATGTGGACTTTCCGGAAAGCACATTATCGAAAATCGCTGACGCTTCAGCTATAGTGTCGCCTCCATAAAGGTCGGCTTGCGCTGCGGTTTCAAAACCTATTTCTTCAGGAGTATATATTTTTTCGCCGTCCGGTGAAGCAACTTTAAAAGGTGATGTGAGTGAAATTTCATCATAGCCGTCAAGCGAGTGCACGACAGTGCATCTGAAGCCTTCTTCTTGTGCAAGATAGTGGTAAAGCCGCATCAGTTTCAGATTATACACGCCAAGCAATTGGTTGCGAGGCATAACCGGGTTTACGAGCGGTCCGAGCATGTTGAAAAATGTCCTTACCCCAAGGGCTTTTCGAGCAGCGGCGACACTTTTCAGGGCGGGGGAGAAGAATGGAGCATGAAGGTAGCACACTCCGCTTTCTTCGAGTGATTTGGAAAGAATGTCATTGTCCGCAGTGAATTTTACTCCATGGTGCTCAAGCACGTTTGACGCGCCGGAAACAGAACTTGCTCCATAGTTGCCGTGCTTGACAACTTTTCGCCCTGTGCCAGCAACAACAAAACAGGTGCAGGTGGAAATGTTGAAAGTGTTCTTGCCGTCACCGCCTGTGCCTACTATGTCAACAACATTGTCACCTCCGATAGCTACATTGAGCCTTCGGCGCAATATTGCATCGCGAAATCCGGCAAGCTCTTCAGTGGTAATTCCACGCATGAGGAAAACCGTCATGAATGCGGATAGCTCACAGTCGTTGTATTTGCCTTCCGCGATTTTTTCCATCACCTCAGATGCTTCATTGCGGGTGAGGTTGTCATGGCGGAACATTTTATCAAGTAATTTTTTCATTTGTCAGAGTTTTAACCAGTTTTCTATAATTGTCATTCCCTGCGGAGTCAGGATGGATTCGGGGTGGAACTGCACTCCGTAAACAGGGAGGACCTTATGCTGCAAAGCCATTATGATACCTTCTGAATCAACGGCAGTGACTTCAAGGCAATCAGGCAAGCTTTCTTTATCTACTGCCCATGAGTGGTAGCGCCCAACATCCACTTTCTTGCCGAGACCGCTGAAAATAGGTGAATCTGCAATTATGTCAGCCGTAGTTGAAATGCCATGATACACTTCGGGAAGATTGTAGAGGCTGCCGCCGAAACTTTCAGCAATAGCCTGATGCCCGAGGCAAACTCCAAGCATGGGAATCGGCGAGGGAAGCGATGAACAGTGTTTTATCATCGGGAGCAGCACTCCGGCTTCGGACGGTATACCCGGTCCGGGAGAGATGACTATTTTATCATAAGCGGCGCACTCTTCCGGAGTGATGCGGTCGTTTCTCACAACGTCAGGATTAACGCCAAGGTCGCGCAGGGCGTGCACAATATTATATGTGAACGAATCGTAGTTGTCAAATACAAGTAGTTTCATAATCATCAGTTATTGCTTCCGAAGGTTTTTGCATATTCAAGCGCTTTTGTGAGCGCGCCGAGTTTATTATTCGTTTCCTGGAGTTCAGATGCCGGATTTGACCGAGCCACGATTCCTGCGCCAGCCTGTGAATAGAGCCGGTTGCCGCAACTGAGGAAACTGCGGATGGTTATTGCCTGGTTTATGTCTCCATTGAAGCCAAGATAACCGATACAGCCGCCGTAAGTTACCCTGCTGTGTGGCTCGAGCGCGTCAATAATCTGCATAGCCCTTATTTTCGGAGCGCCGCTGAGTGTTCCTGCGGGGAATGTGCCGGCAAGGAGGCGGTATGCGTCCGCTGAATCAGGCAATTCAGCCTTTACCCTTGATACCATGTGTATTACATGGGAATAATACTGGATGTGGCGGAGAAATTCTATGCTGACTTTGCCGCCTCCACGCGCAAGATCGTTGCGCGCAAGGTCAACGAGCATCACATGCTCCGCGTTTTCCTTTTCATCAAGTAGTAATGCTTCTGCAAGTTCACGGTCGCGTGCATCATCGCCTGTCCTGCGGAATGTCCCTGCAATAGGATCGATGTATGCGGTGCGTCCGATAACCCTGAGATGGGTTTCGGGTGATGACCCGAATACCTTGAATGCGCCGAAGTCGAAATAGAACAGGTACGGTGAGGGATTGACGCAGCGCAATGCGCGGTAAACATTAAATTCATCACCTGTGAATCCTTGTGAGAAGCGTCGTGACAGCACAACCTGGAAAACGTCTCCGCGTTTTGCATGCTGGATGCCCTGGGCAACAATTTCCTTATATTGCCCATCGGTGAGCGAGGATTCGATATCACCCGCCGGTGAGAAACCGTACTGGCTGACACAATGGTTGCGGAGAACAGCAAGGAGGTTTGACATGCCGGATGCTGAACCGGTTGCCGGAAGGTTCTCTATCACTGTCATTTCATTTTTGTAGTGGTTGACAATGATGAGGTAGCGGTAAAGCACATAAAGCATATCGGGTACGGTGGCAAATTTCCTTTCTCTCGGCTGAATGCTTATAGTGTCGAAATAGCGCACAGCATCGTAAGCGGTGAATCCCAGCAAACCGTTCTGCAATTCCGATCCCGGTCCGGATATCGAATAGCTGCGGATATAGTTTTTCAATTCTTCAACTACATCTACCCCGGGGATAATTTCAGTGGAGGATGATGTGCCGTCCGGATATGTGCGGACAATGTGGTTTGCCTGCACGCAGAACTGTGCCACAGGTTCAACTCCGATAATTGAGGTGCTGCCTTCTATAGCGTGGTAGTCGCTACTTTCAAGCATTGCCGATTCCGGGAAAAGATCACGGATTTTAAGATATATCCCGACGGGAGTCTCAAGGTCAGCCGGAATAGTTTTTACAATTGTAGATATATTGTATTTCATGCGGACTGTTTTTACAGATTCAAATATTCTGAGGTTTGTTTGCCAGATATGTAGCAAGGTCTTTGTCCCCTCTGCCGGAAAGATTGATTACAACCGTGCTTCCTGGAGCAAATTGCATTTTGTCAAGAACCGCGAGTGCATGGGCGCTTTCGAGTGCAGGGATAATGCCTTCTTCGCGTGTTAACGAATATGCAGCGGCGAGTGCCTCGCTGTCAGTTACAGGTATGACTTCGGTGCGCCCGACGGATGCAAGGTGAGCATGGAGGGGTCCGATTCCCGGGTAGTCGAGCCCGGCGGAAATTGAGTATGGTTCGATAATCTGTCCGTCGTGTGTCTGCATAAGAAGCGTCCTTGCCCCGTGGATAATGCCTTCTTTGCCAAGCCGGATAGTCGCTGCCGATTTATCAGTGTCTACGCCGAGTCCTGCCGCTTCCGCAGCAATTAGCCGTACCTCAGGCGAGTCAATGTAGTGGTAAAAAGCTCCCGCGGCATTGCTTCCGCCGCCGACACAGGCTATAATTGCATCGGGATTTTCATTGCCGGTCTGCTCCAACAGCTGTGATTTTATCTCTTCGCTTATCACAGACTGGAAGTAAGCAACCATTAGCGGATACGGATGAGGTCCTACAGTACTGCCTATAATATAAAAGGTGTCGGAAGGATTGCAGCACCAGTCCCTGATAGCTTCGTTTGTAGCATCCTTGAGAGTAGAGTTTCCGGAATTAACAGGAATCACCTCTGCTCCGAGCATTTTCATGCGCTCAACATTCGGTTGCTGACGCGCCACATCTGTGGCTCCCATGTAAACCACGCATTTCAATCCCATAAGGGCGCAAACAGTAGCTGTGGCAACTCCATGCTGCCCGGCACCTGTTTCAGCAATAATCCTGGTTTTTCCCATCCGTTTAGCAAGGAGCGCCGATCCAATCGCATTGTTTATTTTATGTGCGCCGGTGTGGTTGAGGTCTTCGCGTTTCAGGTAAATGTCAGCACCATATTTTTTGCTGAGTGATTTAGCCAGATACAGAGGTGAGGGTCTGCCGACATAGTTTTTAAGCAGTTCGCGGTACTCACGGTTGAAGTCTGCATCGTTTGCCGCCAAGGAGAATGCTTTGTTAAGTTTCTCCACGTTGGAATGTAGGATTTCCGGTATGAATGCCCCTCCGAATTTTCCATAATATCCTTTGGAATCGGGTGTTGGAGATAGAGCGTGATGTTGTGACATATTATAATGTGGTGTTATGGGTAATAAAAAAAGATAGCCGCCGGAATCAACAGGGTCAATCCTCCCCNNTATCTGTATTTTTAGTTTTGTCCTTAACCCGGACAATCAGTCAAAAAGAATCATTGACCGCCGATATAATACCGGAGGCGCCACCAATACTGATTGTTTGAATTAAGTGTAAACATTAAAAATTATCGTTATCGCTGCAAATTTAATTACAAACTGTAAATGAAACAAGCGATTTACTTGAAAAGTTTATTATTTTCTTATTGCTGGGTTTCGTAAGCGTAAACATCCACCAGCTTGATGTCAAACACAAGGGTAGAGAAGGGGAGGATTGACCCTGTTGATTCCGTGCCATAGGCAATGGACCAGGGAATGACAACGCGGGCACTGTCACCTACAGCCATGTTGGTGAGTGCAACCTGCCATCCAACAATGGTCTCGGATGGCATGGTGCGGAAAATGCTGTCACCGTATGCAGTGCTGGTGTATGATGAGTCAAAAGGCACATCATTGCAGAGCCATCCTTTGTACTTCACATCAACTGTGCTTGTTACCAAAGGCACAAGGTTGCCTTCTGTAAGGGCACGGTCGTTGAAATAGTGGATGAGCACTCCGGAATTGGGGAACCATGAGGGGCTGAGTTCGGTGTAGTAAGGTGTGCCGTCTGAATTTTTAACCAGTTTTTGCTGGTCATAGAAATTCTGGTTGGTTTCCCTCCACTCCTTGTATGTGTCCCATGTGCTCTCATCCGAGCATGATGACACCACAGCGACTGAAACTACGAAAAGTATAGCTAAGAAAAATATTTTTTTCATCAGTATAAAATGTTTTTAAAACTCCACCTTCGGTGCCGATGATGCGCCGGCTTCCGCCTGGAACTGTGGTTTCGGTTTGAATCCGAACCATCCGGCATATATAGTGGTGGGGAATTTTTTAATAGAAGTGTTGTACTCGGCAACAGCCTGAGTATATCGTCCTCTTGCGGTAGCAACCCTGTTTTCAGTGCCTTCAAGCTGTACCTGGAGATCCTTGAAGTTTTCGTTCGCTTTAAGGTCAGGATAAGCCTCGGTGACAGCAAGCAGTGATTTGAGCGCCTGTGAGAGTTCGCCCTGCGCTTTCTGGAATTTGGCGAGAGTTTCCTCGTTGAGGTCGTCGGCGTTAATGGTTATAGATGTAGCCTTAGCCCTTGCCTCCGTTACTTTTTCAAATGTAGAGCTTTCGTGTGCGGCATATCCTTTAACCGTGTTGACGAGGTTAGGAATCAGGTCAGCCCTGCGCTGGTATTGGTTTTCCACTTCAGCCCATGACTGGTCTACCGCCTGCTGTTGCTCAACAAGTGAGTTGTAGTTGCATCCGGTGAGTGACGATGCCACAAAAACCAGAAGAACCGCTGATATGAGATTATAGATACGTTTCATACAGTTATTGGTGTTATTTGATAATTGTGTTTATGCGAGTTTGCGAAGCAATGATGTGAGGCTGACCCTATCATGGATAAGACGATGAAGGTCGGCGATGTTCACCCTTGTCTGCTCCATGGAGTCGCGCTCACGGAGGGTTACAGTAGAATCTTCAAGGGTCTGATGGTCGACAGTGATGCAGAATGGTGTTCCGATAGCATCCTGGCGGCGGTAACGCTTGCCGATCGAGTCTTTCTCGTCATAGCGGGTAGCGAAGTCAAATTTGAGGTCGTTTACAATCTCCTGTGCTTTTTCAGGCAGCCCGTCTTTCTTGACAAGTGGCATAACGGCGCATTTCACCGGTGCAAGTGCAGCGGGGAGATGCAGCACAACCCTGGTGTCACCTCCCTCGAGCTTCTGCTCCTCGTAGCTTGAACAGAGAACAGAGAGGAACATACGGTCCACACCGATAGATGTCTCTATTACATAAGGTGTATAGCTTTCGTTGAGTTCCGGATCGAAATACTTGATGTTTTTGCCGGAGTATTTCTCATGCTGCGACAGGTCGAAGTTTGTGCGTGAGTGGATGCCTTCGACTTCCTTGAACCCGAAAGGCATTTCAAATTCAATGTCGGTAGCCGCGTTTGCGTAGTGCGCGAGCTTGTCGTGGTCGTGGTAGCGGTATTTGTCATCGCCAAGCCCAAGAGCCTTGTGCCAGCGCAGACGCCACTGCTTCCAGTACTCAAACCACTGGAGTTCCTGACCGGGACGCACAAAGAACTGCATTTCCATCTGCTCAAATTCCCTCATTCGGAAAATGAACTGGCGTGCAACAATCTCATTACGGAATGCCTTGCCAATCTGCGCGATACCGAATGGAATGCGCATACGTCCTGTTTTCTGCACATTGAGGTAGTTTACAAAGATGCCCTGTGCTGTTTCGGGGCGGAGGTAAACAGTCATTGCCCCATCGGCGGTGCTGCCCATTTCAGTGCGGAACATGAGGTTGAACTGGCGTACCTCTGTCCAGTTCTTAGTGCCTGATACCGGGCATACAATCTCGCGGTCGATGATAATCTGGCGGAGCTCATCAAGGTTATTATCATTCATCGCTTTAGCAAAGCGTTCATGAAGCTCCTCGCGCTGCTTTACATGCTCAATCACGCGGGGGTTGGTCTGGCGGAACATCGCTTCGTCAAATGAGTCCCCGAAACGCTTTCTTGCTTTTGCGACCTCTTTTTCAATCTTGTCATCAAGTTTAGCAAGCTCCTCTTCAATCAGCACGTCAGCGCGGTATCTTTTCTTGGAATCGCGGTTGTCAATCAAGGGGTCATTGAACGCATCAACGTGTCCGGACGCTTTCCATATAGTAGGGTGCATGAATATCGCGGAATCAATGCCGACAATGTTTTCGTGCAGCAGTGTCATAGCGTCCCACCAGTAACGCTTGATATTGTTTTTCATCTCTACACCGTTCTGACCGTAGTCATAAACAGCAGCGAGCCCGTCGTAAATTTCGCTTGACTGGAACACAAAGCCATATTCCTTGGCATGTGAAACTATTTTTTTGAACACGTCTTCTTGCTGTGCCATGAGTCTTTTATTTAATGATTTCAGCTGGCAAAGATAAGCAAAAATGGGTGAATAATAGTCAGGTGGGTTCAAAAATAGGATTTTTTAGATGTTGTGCATATAGGAAAAGGTCAGACAAGCGTGTTTTGAGGCTTGTCTGACCTTTAGTAAGTGACGAGTAATCGATTATTTCTTTTTTGGTTGAACTACAAACTTGTACTGCACATGGAGCAAACCGTATCGTGGCAGTACGTTGGTGTAAACCTCAGTGAGCGCCTGGTCGTTGACGTTGTAGGTAACGTTGTCAAGCTGGTGGAGCAGGTCAAAGCCGTCAAGCATGATCAGCCATTTGCCGCCTTTAGTAGTGTAGGTGAGGCGACCGTTCCACACCGCTTTGGTGGTGTTGATGCTCTTCTGCGCATATCCGTTGCGGGTGTATAGTGTAAAGTCCGTAGATATTCCGAAACGGCAAGGGAGTGAGAAAACGCCGTTGATACCGTAGTATGCGTCAGTCGCCGAGAAGTTCTTGAATCCGGAATCGGTGCCTTTGGTGTCGCGCCATTTGATTCCGCCCTTGAATCCCAATTTCTGCTTGCCAAGCGACCAGTTGAAATTTAGCGACTGGTTAAGCGTGAGGTTAGTTACGATGTTCTTGCTGAATCCTGTGCCCGTCATTGCAAGCATTCCGGTGCTCCTGCCGTATCCGACAGTGCTGTTGGAGTATATCCTGAACTCATCTTTTCTTCCGAAAGTCTTGGAGGGCGCCTCCGTAAAGCTTCCGTTCCAGTTGCCGCTTACGTTTTGCATACGGTATGTGCGCACGCCTGTTTCAGGGTTGTAGCTGTATGAGTTCACAAGTGCATTTTCAATGAAAGAGTAATTGAGAGCCATGTAATTACCCCATCTGTGCCTTGTTTGGCTGAACTTGTTCCATTCCAATGCAAAGCTGTTGTTCGCGGAATTTTTGAGTCCTGTTGATGCGACAAAAATATTTAGCGGGTCACGGGTATTTACAACATCAATGAGCCGGTTCAGTGAAACCAAGTCAGTGTTGCGCCTGAATGAAAATACGACCTGGTTACCCCATGCCCTATTGAATTCCATCCTTAAAGTCCGGACGTCAAAGAAGAATGAGTTCTTCGAGACTTTCTGATGCACATCTCCCTGGTTGTAGTCAAGGCGGCGCCAAGCATAGTTGAACTCCGGAGCAATGTACATAAATACGGGGCATATTTTACCCAGATTAAAGTTATACGCTAAGCTTAGAGAAACAGTAGCCTTGTCGTCTGTCTGGTGGCTAAGGTATGTCTGGTTATTATCTAATGCAGCCAGGTAGTCATCCGGCAATTGCCCGAATACTCCTATGTCACCGAGCCTGTCAAGCTGATAGAGGTATGAATTCTTATTTGTGGAATTATGTGACCATCTTGGATTAATAGTCAAATTATTTTTTGGACTGAACTGATAATTATAGGAAAGAGAAGCATCACATGCCCATGAGTGATCGGGTGCGTCCTTGATGAACTGGTAGTCAGTAGTACGGTTCCCCGCAGCATTGTAGTTGATGTCGTAGCGGTTGAATGTACCGTAGCGTTTACGGTTGTAGTTGCCGGAAAAATCAATCATGACAAGGTCAGGAGTGTGAGGAATCTTGTAAATTGTGTTGAGCCGTCCTCCGACTGTCAATGAATGTCCGCTTGTGAGCGTCTGGGTTAGTGAGGTATAGACAGGATTGTCAGCGAATGATGTCAGGGAGCCATCAAAAATTTGCTCAAGCAATATGCGCGTGAGCTGCTCCGACGCGGAATTGAATGTGCCGGAGAGTGTGTTGCTGCCTCTGTCGCTGTCCTTATAATTCATGTTTACAGAAGCGAGATAGAATTGGTTATCCGGGCGCAGCTTGACAGTATGGCTTGTTTTGACGTTAAGGTCATGGGAAAGCGAGTTGGCGAATGATGTGCCGTATGTGCGCCTGTCCGGGTGGAAGTTGG
Source organism: Bacteroidales bacterium GP2 (assembly GCA_001701115.1). Taxonomy (GTDB): domain Bacteria; phylum Bacteroidota; class Bacteroidia; order Bacteroidales; family Muribaculaceae; genus Paramuribaculum. Next base: position 26,550 of record DAAJ01000009.1, on the reverse strand, counting down.
TAGTGTAAGTGTCCGCCTTGTTAAAAGAGCGGGTGTGCTGCACGGTTGCGTTTCCACTTAATTCCCATTTGTTGCCGTCCCCGCTGAAGTTATAGTCCACTCCTCCCATTTTGGTGCGTGTGTCGCCTGGGGTGGTGGATGCCTGCCATGCGGTGTTCTGCCCGGGCGTGCGATTGTCATTGAGGTTGTTCAGGGAGCCGAGGATAGTGACGCGTGAGCGTGTGGTGTACCACATCCCGAACAGGCGCGCCATGTACCTGTCCGCAGTCCCGGCTCCCGCCTCGACATTGCCTATGTATCCGTTCATGTACTCTTTCTTCAGGTTTACATCCATGACAAATTCGCTGTCGCCCAAATCCTGCCCTGCAAGCATGCTGCGCTCGCTGAGCTTGTCGTAAACTTTGACCGTATTTACAGTATATGCCCCTAAATTGTTAAGCATAACGAGCTTGTCGCCCTTGAAGAAGTCCTTGCCATTGAGCAGGAGGCTTTCGACCTTCTTGCCGTTGACGAAAATTTCCCCGTCATCGTTCATCTCCACTCCTGGCATCTGCTTGATTAACGCGTCAAGCATCGAGCCTTCCGGTAGCTTGAACGCATCGGCATTATAAACAAGCGTGTCCCCGGAATGGTAGAATTTTACTTTTGTGGCTGTTACTGTGGCTGTGCCAAGCGTCTTTGACTTCCTGTAGAATTCAAGTTCCGGCAATGTTTTTTGGTATTCTCTTGCTCCTATATGATCCAGATTTACTGTGGTAAATACAGTGTCATAGCCTTCAGCATACGCTTTGAGAGTGTATGAGTCAATCTTTTTAGTCAATTTAAAATTGAGTCTTGCAACTTTTATCCATTCTCCGTTACTATCTCCAAATGATGGGGTTGATAGTGTAGCAAACACGGTGTCTCCTGTAGTAGTGGATAGCATGTATCCTTTTGCATTGAACATGGGTTCGCCCGTCCAACCGTCAATAGCGTTCACCATGATAGTAAACGGTTGAGTGTTGTCCGCAAAAATGTGACAACATATCACAATAGCTGAGATTGCAAGGGAAATGAGTCTTTTCATTTTATAAAAATCTGATGGTTTCTATAATAAAGAGTGGGAAACCGGATTTTTGTGACAGTAGTATATGTTAATTGATGTTAATGTTGTAGTGGGGATATGCTGCAAGGGTCCAACAAGCGTGATTTGACCATGTGGTTGCCGGATGTCGTCTATCATTCTCTCAGCTCTCTATATACTGATAAGTTCTTCTTAATGAAACCACTTTGTTACCGGCAGCCGAATATAGCAGTATGATGAAGCAGTGCTGAAAGTAAGGAAAGGTTGTGAATAATAGGGGAGGAGAGGTGAAAATGTCGTGCATAAGTCGTATATTTGCAGGACTTTTCGTGATTACCTGTTGCTGTGGGTACGCGAGGAGCTTACACCTTAATTATATATAGGAGCCAAGGATGAAGAAATTCCATATTACGTTTCTTGTCGCATATCTGCTGAGCGCTACCAACGCTACAGCCTTAGAAACCGGTGACTCAGTCATAAGCGTGGAGAAGGCTATCGGCGAGGTGACGGTTACTGCGATAAAGCAGAATGCCGACCTGACTCTTCATCCGGTAGCGGGCACGGTTATAAACAGGGCACAGATTGAACGGCTAAACATAGTGTCGGTACGCGGCGCAAGTGAGATAGCTCCTAATGTGTATATGCCCCAGTATGGCTCCCGCATGACCTCAAGCATATATGTGCGTGGCATAGGCGCAAGAATAGACCAGCCTGTAGTAGGGCTGAATATAGACAATGTGCCTTTCCTGAACAAAGATAATTATGACTTTGACATTCCGGACATTGCGCGCATGGAGATTATCCGCGGACCTCAGAGCACCCTTTACGGGCGCAACACAATGGGCGGACTCATAAATATCTATACAATATCCCCCTTGAGTTATCAGGGGACGCGAGTCTTTGCTGAGGCGGGCAAAGGAAATTTATACCGTGCGTCTTTGTCCTATTATACGAAAATGCGTCCTAATCTCGGGATTGCCCTTACCGGGGATTTCCATTATTTCGGCGGATTGCACAAGAACCTTTTCAATGGGAGCCGTGCCGATAGAGACAAGGGGGGCAGCCTGAGGTGGAAAACGGACTGGAAACCGAGCGATAGGTTGAGTGTTGAGAACGCAGCATGGTTTACACTAAGCCGCTCAAGCGGTTATCCGTATGCCTACGAGGAGAGCGGCGAGATAAACTACAATGACACTTGCTTTTACCGCAGGAACAGTTTTGCTGACGGTCTTACTATAAAATATTCAGGAGGAAAGTGGAGCCTGTCAAGCATAACGAGCGTCCAGTATATCAATGACAATATGACCCTTGACCAGGATTTTCTTCCCGTGGATTATTTCACTCTCACCCAGAAACGTCATGAGTGGGCTTTGACACAGGATTTTATTGCCCGCGGAAGTGCAGGGGAGAAGTACCGTTGGCTCGGAGGGGCTTTTGGCTTTTATAAGAGAACCGCCATGGATGCTCCGGTAACTTTTAAAGATTACGGTATAAGCCAGCTCATAGAGGGCAAGCGTAATGAGGTGAATCCGGATTATCCTATAAAATGGGATAGCGACAGGTTTGTGCTCGGCAGTAACTTCACTATGCCGACATGGGGTGTGGCGCTATACCATGAGAGCGAATTCAATGCCGGGAAGTGGAAATTTTCTCTCGGCTTGCGCCTTGACTATGAGCATGTGGCACTTGATTACCGCAGTGTTGCAAACTCAGGTTATACGGTGTACAACGCGACTGATCCGGACAATGTGACCGTTTTTTCCAAAGAACCGATAGATATAGATGACCACGGAAAGATGCATAAGTCCTTCCTGGAATTCCTTCCGAAGTTTACGGTATCCTACAACCTGCCTATGCACTCGCAGAGCAATGTGTATGTCTCCGTTGGCAAAGGCTATAAAAGCGGAGGATACAATACCCAGATGTTCAGCGATGTGTTGCAGCAAAGGGTCATGGGCATGATGGGTCTCGGAATGAAATATGACGTAGATGACATTGTGGGGTATAATCCTGAAAAGAGCTGGAACTATGAGGCGGGTGCGCATGTCGTGTGTGCTGAAGGCAAGGTGCTCACTGACCTCGCACTGTTTTATATCGACTGCCGTGACCAGCAGGTTACTACATTTCCGGACGGGACCACAACCGGTCGAATAACTACCAATGCCGGCAAAACCGAGAGCTATGGCGCGGAGGTGCAGGTGACATACTCACCGAGCGCACGTTGGAGGTTCAATGCTTCATACGGATACACCCATGCCACTTTCCGCGAGTTTTTCAATGGTGTACAGGATTTTTCCGGCAAAAGGGTGCCATACGCTCCTGCAAATACTTTTTATGCGGGCATTACTTACACATTGCCACTTGCGCGGTTTGTAGAAGAGGTGGTTTTCAACGGAAATGTCCGCGGCGCAGGAAATATTTACTGGGATGAGGAGAATACCCACCTGCAGAATGCTTATGCCCTTGTTGGCGCTTCCGTGGCGGCAAGGCACAAATCAGCTACGCTGGAGCTGTGGGGTAAGAATCTCACTAACAGCAAGTATAATGTCTTTAGTTTCAAATCAATAGGAAATACCTTCTTCCAGCGTGGAATGCCGCTCACCTGGGGCGTTACGCTCAGGCTGAATTTTGCTTCTTCCCGTTAGAACTTTTTATGTATAAAGATAGTTGTAATGAGTATGAAAAAGTATATGATGTTGTTTGCCTGCACCGCAGGCGCGTTGATGTGGTCCTGTGGCAATGACCATAACGAAGAGAGCACTGACAATCTTGTCGAGGTTGTGAGCGCTTCCTCTTTTTCTTACGTAAGCGAGGTTACAACAGGAATCGGCAGGGTTTATGACGGTCCTACCTACCGCATAACTTTCAATGATGACAAGCGTACCGCAAAAGTTGAGATGCAGAATGTGAAGTATGCTGACGGTCAGACTGCGGCATCATACGTTTTCTCAGATGTGCCTTTCATTGTTGACAGGAGCAACAATGCGCGTGTGATCGATGTTAGCCGCATCACCCCGGATAAGGCATCATCTCCGGTTGTTACAGACCTTGACATCGTCGTGCTGCCGGAAAAGGAGATAGACATGAACGGCGATGCGACCAAGCCGGTAGCAATGGATGGCGTTGCTGTAAGCTACGAGGTTGATGGCAAATACGAGGTAACCAATATCCCGTACCGTATGGTTTTTGAAGGCACGACCACGACTACAAAAAATACCGACCAGTCTACATTTGTTTCCACAAAGACGACTTATGTGGTTGATATTGACAAGAAAGAAATGAAAGGCGTATTGAAAATTAATAGCCCGTCTTTTGCTGCTAACATGCCTACTCTCGGCACGATGGAGTTCGCCGGACTGGATGTTACTCTGGAAGACGGCGGATATATTCTTACCTGTGCCCAGCTGATACCTACCATCGCTGGAACGCCTTATCCACCTTATGTAATCTCAAATCTTAAAATGACAGTCGAATTAGATGGTGAGTCTGAACTAAGGTTCAATTGCATGAAAGATAAGACGGGGGCAGATGTGTTCACTGTGGATGTAAATTGTCCGGCAGCGTACACTCCTTCCAAGTAAACATTTTTTTAGTATCACATATTTATTATTTTTCTCCGATGTGAATCGGGTATTATTTGTTTTTAGGGCAGCTTTTACAGGCTGTCCTTTTTTATAACGTTTTGCCGTTTAGTTGTTTGGTCTGATATATTGATGCAACGGAGGAGGACTTCGACTGCAATAAGCCGCCACATTATTCCGATTGGTTAAAAAAATAGAAAAGATTGTGCAGAAATGTTGAAATATTTTGTCTATATTTGCACAACGAAAATCTAATTGCCTATTCCTACCGCGGGATTTGTGTGTTGACGTGTGTTTAACTTGCGATGGATTAGGTGGTTAACCGTGAATATATTTTGACACAATAATAATATGGTATTACTGTCGATTCAAAACTCAACGCTTGCAATAGCTGCAGCATTGACCGGTATTGGTCTTGTGGCTTTGGCGTTATGGCTTGCGGGGCTGATTTCCCCCCGGTCTTTCAACCCTCAGAAGGGTGAAGCTTATGAGTGTGGTATCCCTACCCGTGGCGAAAGCATGGCTCAGTTCAAGGTGGGCTATTATCTGTTCGCTATTCTGTTTCTGATGTTTGACGTAGAATGTGTGTTCCTGTTCCCCTGGGCTGTCAAAGTTAAGGAGCTAGCCGGCGCAGGTCTTGTCAGCATCGCAGTCTTTTTCATCATATTAGTGCTGGGGCTGGTTTATGCCTGGCGGAAAGGAGCGCTTGAATGGAAGTAACAACCAAGAGCATGCCCTATGAGGCGTGGAAAGACAATGAATATATCGAGAGCCTTGTAAAGGAGCTTCAGGAAAATGGAGCTAATGTTATTGTAGGCTCTTTCGACAAGCTCATCAACTGGGGACGTTCCAATTCAATTTGGCCCCTTACTTTTGCAACAAGCTGTTGCGGAATCGAATTTGTGTCTCTCGGAGCAGCGCGATATGATATGGCGCGTTTCGGATGGGAGGTGGCACGCTCATCCCCCCGTCAGGCTGACTTCATCATGGTTGCGGGTACCATCGTTCACCGCATGGCTCCGGTTTTGCGCCGTCTCTATGACCAGCTTGCAGAGCCTAAATATGTGATTGCCTGCGGTGCATGCGCAGTGAGTGGCGGTCCTTTCAAGAAATCGTACCATGTGGTTATGGGTGTTGACAAGATTATTCCTGTTGACGTTTACCTTCCCGGCTGTCCTCCCCGTCCTGAGGCTATGATTTATGCTATCATGCAGCTGTCAAGGAAAATCAAAGTTGAGAAATTCTTCGGTGGCGTGAACCGTCAGGAGAAGCAGGAAGAATTCCTGAAAAACCATCCTATCGAAGGAGTTGAGGACTAAAAGTTGCAGCCACCAATCATTATTATTAACAGAACAATACGAAACCAATCAACGATATGGCAGATACTCAGGAAATTATAGCCAAGCTCTTTCCGCAAGCTGTTTTTGAGGAGGGTGACATCCTGACAGTGGAGATTCCCGACGCACAGTGGCATGACCTCGCTAAAACGCTGCGCGACAATGATGAGCTCTCGTTTGACTTCCTCAAGACCATCGTGGGCATGGACTGGGTTGAGAAATTAGGTTGCATCTATTATCTCACCTCAACCAAATATAATAAGAACATCGCTGTGAAGGTGACAACCGAGGATAGAGTGAACCCCGCTCTTACCTCGATTGCAGACTTATGGCATATAGCAGGAATTTACGAGCGCGAAGTGTATGACTTCTTCGGTATCGTTTTCCTCAATAATCCCGATATGCGCCGCCTATTCCTGAGTATTGACTGGAAAGGCTATCCTTTGCGCAAGGACTATGACGCGAGCCCGGAAACAAATCCTGTGCCGGATGACAACGAGCGCCAGAGTGATTTTACAAATGTGTACACCCGTGATGCAGAAGGTAAAATCGAGTGCCATGAGGAGCGCATCTTTGCAGAAAACGATTTTGTGGTAAATATCGGTCCGCAGCACCCTGCTACCCACGGTGTGCTCCGTTTCCGTACCGCAGTTGACGGCGAAACAATCAAGAAGATTGATGTTTACATGGGCTATATCCACCGTGGCATCGAAAAAATCTGCGAAAACCTCACTTATCCGCAGACCCTCCATTTTATGGATCGTCTTGATTATTTCTCAGCTCATCCTTACCACCACTGCCTATGCATGACAATTGAGGAGGCTGCGGGAATACAGATTTCAAGAAGGGCTCAGGTTATCCGAGTGATGATGGACGAGCTTTCACGTATAGCATCCCACTGCCTGTTTATCGGCACATTCTGCATGGACCTTGGCGCAACAACAATGCTTTTCTATGCCCTGAGAGTTCGTGAACAGATTCTTGACATCATGGATAAGACCTGCGGCGCCCGCATGACATTCAACTATGAGTGCATCGGTGGAGTCATGCAGGATCTTGCTCCGGATTTCGCTGACGATGTCAGAGCGCTTCTGGAAGTTATTCCCAAGAATCTGAAAGAATACGATAAGCTGTTTACCGGCAACGTGATCACCAAGAACCGTATGGAGGGTGTTGGCGTGCTCGGTCGCGAAGAGGCTATTTCATGGGGCGTAACCGGTCCCAGCGGACGCGCTTCCGGTTGGGCTTGCGATGTGCGCAAGACAACTCCTTACAGCATTTATCCTGAACTTGATTTTGAGGAGGTTATCCGTCACGAGGGTGACTCTATGGCTCGTTTCCAGGTCAGGATGGGCGAAATCGAGCAGAGCGCTAAGATTCTTGCACAGCTCGTTGACAATATCCCCGAAGGCGAATATTGCGTGAAAGTGCCCAAGGTGCTCAAGTTCCCTGTAGGACACTGGTTCCGCACAGTCGAAGGTTGCCGCGGCACATTCGGTGTTTACCTCGAAAGCGATGGCACTGTGAATCCGTACCGTCTCAAGCTCGTTACCCCGTCTCTTCCCGCAGCTGCTGTGGTGGATACCCTTACAAGAGGCGGCAAAATCGCTGACCTTATCACAATCGGCGGTTCGCTTGACTATATTGTGCCTGATATTGACAGATAAGTTGAATAAAATCCGAAAAGACATAAGTTATGTTTGATTTCTCGTTATTTACAAATTGGATTCACAGCTTCCTCAGCTCTTTCATGCCGGAGTGGCTCACCATTACCACCGAATGCGTGCTGATTGGAGTTGCGCTTCTTCTGACATACGCGCTTCTGGCACTCTTTTATATCTATTTTGAGCGTAAGGTTTGTGCCGCATTCCAGTGCCGCCTTGGTCCTAACCGCGTAGGTCCTATGGGACTTCTGCAGAGCTTCGCCGATATGTTCAAGATGCTCATCAAAGAGCTTATTTCGTTGAACCATACCGACAAGTTCCTTTTCGCATTGGCTCCTTATCTCGTAATCCTTGCTTCAATGCTTGCTTTTGCAGTGCTTCCCTGGGGCAATGGTCTGCAGATTATTGATTTCAATATTGGCATCTTCTTCCTGATTGCTGTTTCATCAATAGGTGTTCTGGGCATCCTTCTCGCAGGATGGTCAAGTAACAATAAGTTCACTCTTATCGGCGCACTCCGTTCAGGAGCGCAGATGGTGAGCTATGAGCTGTCTATCGGTCTCTCAGTCCTCACAATGGTTTGCTTCGCAGGCTCAATGAATGTGGGCGACATAGTGAAGGAGCAGGAAAACCTTTGGTTCATTTTCTCTGGACATATCCCCGCGATTATCGCGTTTATCATTTATCTCATCGCTGGCACAGCTGAAACAAACCGTGGACCGTTTGACCTTCCCGAAGCAGAAAGCGAGCTTACCGCAGGTTACCACACTGAGTATTCCGGTATCCATTTCGGTTTCTTCTATCTTGCTGAATACCTCAACCTCTTTATCGTGAGCGGTGTTGCAACTCTCCTTTTCTTCGGCGGATGGATGCCATTGCATTTCCCCGGATGGGACGGCTTCAATGCTATCATGAACTATATCCCCGGCATTGTCTGGTTCATTGGCAAGGCAATTGCAATCTCATTCATCATTATCTGGTTCAAATGGACATTCCCCCGTCTGAGAATCGACCAGATGCTTGCACTTGAATGGAAATATCTTCTCCCCATCAACCTTTTCAACCTTGTGCTAATGGTGCTCATAGTTGTTTACGGTATTCATCTTTAAAATCTAATTCTGAAAACGTTATTTGACTGAATATGAGCGATAAGTTCGGAAAAATTGCCCAGGTAATCGGACCGGTGGTCGACGTTGTTTTCGAAGGTGAGGACAACCAGCTGCCCCCCATTTTTACAGCCCTTAAAGTAGACCGTCCGGACGGCACAATGCTGATTCTGGAGGTTGAGCAGCACATTGGAGAAAATACCGTGCGTTGCGTTGCTATGGAAAGTACCGACGGATTGCAAAGAGGGGTCAGGGTTGACAACCTTGAGCGTCCTATTGCAGTGCCGACAGGCGACCAGGTAAAGGGTAGGCTCCTTAATGTAATCGGTGAGGCAATTGACAGGCTGCCGCAGCTTGACCGCGACAATCTACGCCCGATTCACCAGCCCGCGCCCGAATTTGATGACCTTACAATCGGCACAGAGATTCTCTACACCGGTATTAAGGTGATTGACCTCCTTGAGCCGTATAGCAAAGGTGGCAAAATCGGTCTTTTCGGCGGTGCCGGTGTAGGCAAGACCGTGCTTATCATGGAGCTCATCAACAATATAGCGAAAGGACATAACGGTTTCTCAGTGTTTACCGGTGTTGGTGAACGTACCCGTGAGGGTAATGACCTTCTCCGTGAAATGATTGAGAGCGGCGTTATCAAATATGGCGACAAGTTCCGTGAAGGTATGGACAAGGACCAGTGGAATCTTGCCGATGTGGACATGGAAAAAGTGAAAGAATCACAGGCAACCCTTGTGTTCGGTCAGATGAATGAACCGCCGGGCGCACGTCTGCGTGTGGCGCTTTCCGGTCTGACTGTTGCAGAGCAGTTCCGTGACCAGGATGGCGGCGGTAAGGAGATTCTTCTCTTCATTGACAATATCTTCCGTTTCACTCAGGCAGGTAGTGAGGTGTCTGCGCTCCTCGGGCGTATGCCTTCTGCAGTAGGTTACCAGCCTACCCTTGCATCTGAAATGGGTGCCCTCCAGGAACGAATCACTTCTACTAAAAACGGTTCTATCACCTCGGTTCAGGCTATCTATGTGCCTGCCGATGACTTGACTGACCCCGCACCGGCTACCACCTTCAGCTTCCTTGATGCAACTACCGTGCTTAGCCGTAAGATTGCCGAGCTTGGCATCTACCCCGCCGTTGACCCCCTTGATTCTACCTCACGTATTCTCGACCCCAATATTATAGGTGAGGAGCATTACAACACAGCACAGGCTGTTAAGCAGCTCCTACAGAAATATAATGAACTTCAGGATATCATCGCAATCCTCGGTGTTGATGAACTTAGCGATGAGGACAAGCTCGTTGTAAGCCGCGCCCGCCGCGCCCAGCGTTTCCTCTCGCAGCCATTCTTCGTTGCAGAGCAGTTTACCGGCGTTCCTGGTGTAATGGTTCCTCTCAGCGAAACTATCAGAGGATTCAAGATGATTCTCAGCGGCGAGATGGACGAATATCCCGAACAGGCGTTCCTCAATGTCGGTACAATTGACGAGGCTATTGAAAAGGGTAAGAAAATGCTTGCAGAAGCACAGGGTTAATTAATCGGAATTTATAACTACCAACCACGCAGCAAATATGACTCTGAAGATTATCTCAGCAGAAGATGTGGTCTTTGAAGGCGAAGTCACCTCTGTTACACTCCCCGGACAGGTAGGAGAGTTCACAGTGCTGCGAAACCACGCCTCTATCGTTTCGGTTCTCAATCCCGGTAAAATCACTTATGTTACAGACGGTGTGACTGAAAGCGTTGAGATTGACGGAGGTCTGGTTGATGTAGACAATAACGTAATATCAGTGTGTCTATGCTGAAAGGAGCCATACACAGAATAGCAGGTCTGCTTGTCATCGCGTGTGCGCTGATGTTCCCGTTGGCTGCATCCGCTTCTTCGGACCAGGAATCATCAAAGATAAATCCGAAGGAAATTATCTTTGAGCACCTCGGAGACGGCTACGGTTGGGAAGTCCCCTTCAATCACCATGTAAGGATACCTCTTCCCATAATCGTTTGGGGGCATGACGGGCTTCATTGTTTTATGTCATCCAAGGTAGAGCATGGTAAGTCCTATACTCAGGGCAATGCCACTTTCTTTATCTCCCCTAAGGATGGCGAGCATCCCGGCAAACTCGTTGAGATTGTCGATGGCAAGGAATATCGTCCGTGGGACTTTTCAATAACCAAGAATGTGTGCGCTCTTTTCATCGCGGTTATCCTTGTGATATGGAGTGTACTCGCGGTTGCTAAATGGCATAAGAGAATGGGGCATAAAGCACCACGCAAGTTTGTCGGCGCGATGGAGGCTCTCATCACTTTCGTTTACGACGGCGTGATAAAACCAACTCTTGGTGCTAAGGCTCCTAAGTTTGCACCCTATCTTCTCACAGTCTTCCTGTTGATTCTGTTTATGAATCTCCTCGGACTGATTGTGATATTCCCCGGTGGCGCAAACCTTACCGGCAATATTGCTGTGACACTCGTGCTTGCGTTGATAACCTTCTTTATCACAAACTTCATGGGCACGAAGCACTATTGGAAAGAGGTTTTGTGGCCGGATGTTCCGTTATGGCTCAAGTTCCCGCTTCCCATTATGCCGCTGATTGAAATCTTCGGCGTATTCACCAAGCCTGCGGCTCTCACTGTGCGTCTTTTCGCAAACATGATGGGAGGACACATGATTGTGATTGTGCTCACGCTTCTCATCTTCATATTCGGAGCTATGGGAGCAGCCGTTGCCGGTGCGACAACTGTCGTGTCAGTATGCTTCTCCGTTTTCATGCTCCTCATAGATGTGCTTGTCAGCTTCATCCAGGCATACGTGTTCACTATGTTGTCAACCCTCTTTATCTCATTCGGTCAGGAGGACGGGCACCATGAAGCGCATCATGCAGAAGAAACACCTAATGCAATCCAGAATTAAAGTTTAACCAATATACCATTTAAATCAACAGATTATGTTAGCAATGATTTTAGCAGAAATTAATGGAGTTCTCGGTATCGGAGCTTGTATCGGCGCAGGTATCGCAGCTATTGGCGCAGGTCTCGGAATCGGTAAAATCGGTGCCGCAGCTATGGAAGCTATCGCCCGTCAGCCTGAAAGCGCAGGTGATATCCGAAGCAACATGATTGTGATCGCAGCTCTTGTGGAAGGTGTTGCACTTTTCGCAGTTATCGTTTGTGTACTTTCACTCTTCCTTTAATCCCACTCACTGAACAATGGAACTCTTCACGCCTGATTTCGGCTTGATTTTCTGGATGTTTGTGGCTTTTGCCATACTCTTCTTCGTGCTTTACAAATGGGGCTGGCCCGCTATTCTCAAAGGTGTGGAGAGTAGGGCTGATCTCATTGATAAAGGAGTGGAGTACGCCCAGAATGCCAAAGAACAGCTTGACCATGCACGCGAACAGGCGGATCAGACTCTCGCAGAGGCAAGAAAGCAGCAGGCGGACATGCTGCGCGAGGCTGACCGTATGAAAACCCAGATTATCGAGGAAGCAAGAGAAGCAGCGCGCAAAGAAGCAGCAAAAGTCATGGATGCGGCTAAAGTCTCTATCGCGCAGGAAAGAAAAGAGGCAGAGAAGCAGTTCCGTAACGAAGTCAGCGCTTTCGCACTCGATATCGCTGCAAAAGTGGTCAAAGGAGAAATGGCAGACAAGGCACAGCAGAAAAAACTTGTTGATTCGCTCCTTGATGACATGGAGAAACAAAACTGATTGACCGGAAATGAACGAAGGACTCATTCCTAAAAGATACGCAAAGGCTATTTATGAGGTCGCATCCGCTGCGGGAACCCCACGGAGGATGTATGACCTTATGAATACGCTTGCCACTGCCTTTGTCATTGAACCGGAAATTCAGAAAGCTCTTGCTAATCCTTTTGTTCCGGCTACCGACAAGAAAAAATTGCTTGAAACCGCTGCCGGAGCGACTGCCGATGATACCGAGTTCACGAACTTCATCACACTTCTGCAGCGAAACAAGCGATTCTCTTCGGCAAGGGCTATCGCGCTTGCTTTCCTTGATGTTTACAGGAAAGCAAACAATATTAAGGTTGTGAAAGTGTGCACCGCAGCTCCTCTTGACCAGCAGGCGGAGCAAAGACTCAAAAATATTATAGCCGCACATCTCGGGAATGCCACTATGGAGTATTCCTCTGCAGTTAATCCCGAGTTGATTGGTGGATTCACCGTGCAGACAGGCAATGAACGCCTTGACGCATCGGTTGCCAACGAATTAAAGCAATTGCGTTTGAACCTTATAAGCAAATAACGATGATAAATCCCAGCGAGATTTCAGAAGTATTGAAGCAGCAGCTCGCCGACATCAATTCAAAAGTCTCCTTCGAGGAAACCGGTACTGTCCTTGAAGTAGGCGACGGAGTGGCACACGTTTACGGACTTGACAATGTGTGCGCTAACGAACTCGTTGAGTTTGAAAACGGTGTTACCGGAGTGGCGCTCAACCTTGAAGAAAGCAATGTCGGAGTAATTCTCCTTGACAATGTTGATAAAGTAACAGAAGGAATGAGCGTGAAGCGCACCGGAGAAATCGCTTCAATCCCTGTGGGAGAAGGGCTTCTGGGACGTGTTATTAACGTTCTCGGTGAGCCTGTTGACGGCAAAGGACCCATTGAAGGAAACCTTATCCGACTCCCCCTCGAAAGAAAAGCCCCCGGAGTTATCTTCCGTCAGCCTGTGAAGCAGCCGCTTCAGACCGGTATTAAGGCTGTGGACTCTATGGTGCCCATAGGCAGGGGACAGCGTGAGCTTATAATCGGTGACCGTCAGATTGGCAAAACCGCTATTGCTATCGACACTATTATCAACCAGCGCGGAAACTACGAAGCCGGCAAGCCCGTTTACTGCATTTATGTGGCTATCGGTCAGAAAGCATCTTCAGTCGCAGCTACGGTAGAAACCCTCAGGCAGCATGGCGCGCTTGACTACACTGTTGTTGTTGCAGCAACTGCCGCTGACTCCGCTTCAATGCGCTACTACTCGCCTTTCGCTGGTGTAGCAATCGGCGAATACTTCCGCGACACCGGCAGAGATGCCCTCATCGTTTATGATGACCTCTCAAAACAGGCTGTCGCATATCGTGAGATTTCACTTATCCTTAAGCGCCCTTCCGGACGTGAGGCATACCCCGGTGATATTTTCTACCTCCATTCACGCCTTTTGGAGCGTGCAGCTAAAATCATTGACAACCAGGAGGTAGCTGCAAACATGAATGACCTTCCGGCACCACTCAAGCCACTTGTTAAAGGCGGAGGTTCACTCACTGCGCTTCCTATCATCGAAACTCAGGCTGGTGACGTCAGCGCTTATATCCCGACTAACGTTATCTCTATCACAGACGGTCAGATATTCCTTGAAACAGCACTTTTCAACAGAGGTATCCGTCCCGCTATCAACGTAGGTATTTCTGTATCTCGTGTAGGCGGCAACGCGCAGATTAAATCAATGAAAAAAGTTGCTGGTACCCTTAAAATCGACCAGGCGCAGTTCCGTGAACTTGAATCATTCACTAAGTTCGGCGGAGATATAGACCCCGTTACCGCAAGGGTTATCGACAAGGGTCGTAAGAACGAACGTCTGCTCATCCAGCCGCAGTACAAGCCCCTTGCAGTCGAAGAAGAGGTTGCTGTTATTTTCTGTGGCACCAAAGGTCTCCTTGAGAGTGTGCCGGTTGATAAAGTGGCAGAGTTTGAAAAGCTCTTCTTGCAGCTCCTTCACGCGCGCCATCAGGCAGATGTGCTTGACCTTATCAAGCAGGGACAGCTCACCGACGATATCACTTCCAAACTTACTGCTGCGGCACAGGAAATTGCTGCAAGATATAATTAAAAGAATAAGAAAACCAGTCACTGATTAAGCATGGCAACACTTCGTGAGCTTAAAGCACGCATCGGTTCGGTAGCCTCTTCACAGAAGATTACCGGAGCTATGAAGATGATTTCTTCTGCGAAGATGCACAAAGCCGAGCAAAGCCTCAAAAGGCTTCAGCCATACCGCAGCCGCATTGAGGAGGTGATTGGCAATCTTCTCGGGGCTGACACCGATTTCTCTTCCCCGCTCATGCAGGAGAGGGCAGTGGAGCATATCACCATTGTGGTGTTTGGCTCGGATGACGGTCTGTGCGGAGCATATAATGTCAACATCTTCAAAATCCTTTTGTCTAAGCTGGCTGAATTGAGAGCCAAGTATGGCGAGGAGGTGCCTGTCACCATTTATCCGATAGGCAAGAAGATGCTCAAGGCTGTTTCAAAACTTGCGTCATCAACAGTTTCTATTGCAACTGAAGAAGGTGTTGATTCCAAGACTACCGGAGCCGGTGTGAAAGTATTTGTTGACCGCCTGCGCAGCAAGTTTGAAGCAGGTGAAACTGACAAGGTCGACTACCTTTACATGAATTTCCAGAGCGTAAGCCGCCAGCGTCCTCATTTCGGGCAGTTGCTCCCGGTTACTCAGGATGCATTCGCCGCAGATGGAGTGAAATCAAACTGCAAACCATATATATTTGAGCCTGATGCGTCAACTATCTTCAATACCGCGCTTCCGATGCTCCTTCTTGCCGTTATGCAGGACATTTTCACTGAAAACAGGGCTTCAGAGCAGGCTGCGAGGGTTATGGCTATGCAGAGCGCAAACGACAATGCAACAAAACTCCTCGAACAGTTGCAGCTTGAATACAATAAACTACGACAGCAAAGCATCACCACAGAGTTGCTTGACATTCTCGGTGGTCAGATTAAATAATATATAACGAAAAAGTAATTACAAATAATAAACCATGGGTAGTGTAAAAGACTATTTTTCATCCTTGGGAGCCGGCATAGCAAGCCTTCTCAAAGGCATGCAGGTTACCGGTAAGGAATTTATCACCCCTAAAATCACTGAGCAGTATCCCGAGAACAGGGACACTGTGAAAGTGCCTGAAAGGTTCAGGGCAATCCTCGAACTCAAATATGACAGCGAGGGACGCCACAAATGCATCGCCTGCGGAATCTGCGAAAGAAATTGTCCTAACGGCACAATTCAGCTTACCACCAAAATGGTGGATACACCTGACGGAAAAAAGAAACGCAAGCTTGACAAGTACCAGTATGACCTCGGAAGTTGCACTTTCTGCCAGCTTTGCGTAACCTCTTGCCCGCAGGATGCGCTCCAGTTCTCAAACGACTTCGAGCAAGCTGTTTTCACAAGAGACAAACTGGTAAAGAAGCTCAACTATCTCCCCGAAAAAGAAGAACCCGCTCCTTCGCCTGAAGAGCTCGCACGCATCCAGGCTGAAAGAGAAGCAAAGATAGCTGCCGCCAAGGCTGCCG
This sequence comes from Bacteroidales bacterium GP2, assembly GCA_001701115.1. GTDB lineage: Bacteria > Bacteroidota > Bacteroidia > Bacteroidales > Muribaculaceae > Paramuribaculum. Next base: position 10,473 of record DAAJ01000009.1, on the reverse strand, counting down.
CTGCAGCAAAAAAAGCTGAGGCTGAAGCTGCGAAGGCTATCGAGGCTAAGGAAGAGAAGACAGAAACTCCCGAAACCTCTCCCAACAAATAATTACACCGATAATAATAACTAATCATTAGATATGGAATCAGTAGGAAGTATCATCATGTATGTGATAATCGCCCTGTCGATTATCGTTTTCTCGGTACTCACTGTGACCACTCGCAAAATCCTGCGTAGCGCAACATATCTCCTGTTTACGCTCTTTGCAACTGCTGCACTCTATTTCAAGCTCGACTACGAGTTTCTTGGGGCTGTTCAGATTGCTGTGTATGCCGGTGGTATAGTAGTGCTTTTCGTTTTCTCGATTTTGCTGACGTCACACCCGGGACACAGCAGTGAAAAACTCGTATCCCGCAAACGAGTGCTCGGATTGTCTCTTGCAGTTGCAACCCTTGTAATCGCCGGCTACGCGCTCATCAGCCGTTGCTCAGTTATGTTTGCAAGCCTCCCGGCAATGGATAATCCCGACATGAAGACTATCGGCGAAACTTTGATGGGAACAGGACACGGGCAGTATCTTCTACCCTTTGAAGCTATCAGCGTTCTCCTTCTCGCTTGTATAATCGGTGGCGTTGTTGTCGCCCGCAAAAGATAATGCACTATGGATATTACAGTAATTTATTATTTGGTGCCATCGCTGATTATGTTCTGCTGCGGGGTCTACGGATTCGTTACACGCAAGAATATGATTGCTATGCTCATCTCACTTGAGCTTATGCTCAACAGCGTGGACATCAACTTCGTCGTTTTCAACCGCTACCTTTTCCCGGGGCAGCTCGAAGGCATGTTTTTTACCCTTTTCGCTATTGCTATCGCTGCGGCTGAAACTGCACTCGCAATCGCTATTATCATCAATATTTTCAGGGCTTCCAAGAATATTGATGTGACTGATGTAACTAAAATGAAATTTTAAAGCGCCATGGACATCACATTACCTCTTTTGATACTGGTCATTCCGCTTTTCATGTTCCTTTTGCTGGGACTGTGCGGAATGAAGATGAGCCACAGACTTGCCGGTACTCTCGGCACCCTCGGAATGGGTACAGTGCTCGTGCTGTCTTATATCACAGCATTGACCTATTTCTATAGCGGAGCTCCCGAGTTCATCACTCAGGCTGGAGAAAGACTCCAGTACACCGTGTTCAATGTCACATGGCTGCAGTTTACCGACTCACTTGTTATCAAGCTCGGGTTCCTTCTTGATCCTATCTCGGCTATGATGCTCATTGTGATTCCCACAATCTCATTTATGGTGCATCTCTACAGCCTCGGATATATGCGCGACCACCATGGGGTGTACGAGCATGGATTCCAGAGATTCTACGCTTTCCTTTCGCTCTTCAGCTTCTCGATGCTCGGTCTCGTTGTCGCTACAAACATTTTCCAGATGTACATTTTCTGGGAGCTTGTAGGTGCGTCATCATACCTCCTCATCGGATTCTACTACAAGAAACCCTCTGCGGTGTCTGCGTCTAAGAAAGCGTTTATCGTTACCCGCTTCGCCGACCTCGGCTTCCTTATCGGTATCCTCATCCTCTCTTTCTATACCGGTACATTCAATTTCGCCGACCTTACATCCGCTCCCGTTGACGGTATCGCAAATGTAAGCCAGGTTAGCTTGACAACAGCCGAAGGCATCAAGGCGATGTTCACCAACAGCCCCGCACCGATGTTCATGGGAGCATCAGTGATGACATGGGCGCTCGTCCTCATCTTCATGGGCGGTATGGGTAAATCGGCAATGATGCCCCTCCACATCTGGCTCCCGGATGCTATGGAAGGTCCTACACCTGTCAGCGCGCTTATCCACGCTGCAACAATGGTTGTGGCTGGCGTTTACCTCGTGGCACGCCTCTTCCCGCTCTACCTCATGGAAACAGCCGCTCTCGATATCATAGTGGTTGTAGGCGCACTCACCGCATTCTATGCCGCTATGGTCGCTTGCACGCAGGTTGACATCAAGCGCGTGCTCGCCTTCTCAACCATTTCGCAGATTGCATTCATGATGGTATCCCTCGGCGTCGCTCGTCCCGAGTTCCACCATGGACTTGGCTACATGGCTGGCATGTTCCACCTGTTTACCCATGCTATGTTCAAGGCGCTCCTCTTCCTCTGCGCCGGCGCCCTTATCCATGCAATCGGCTCAAACGACTACACTGCCATGCACGGTCTCCGCAAGTACATGCCCATAACCCATATCACATTCCTTATCGGCTGTCTTGCCATTGCAGGTATCATTCCTTTTGCAGGATTCTTCTCCAAAGACGAAATCCTTACCGCTTGCTTCGGTCACTCAATTGTGTGGTACATCTGGATGTCACTCGTTGCAGGACTCACAGCATTCTATATGTTCCGTCTATACTACCTCATCTTCTGGTGGAAAGAGCACAAAGTGCATGACCCGCACCACGCTCCCCACGATCAGCCGTGGACAATGACACTCCCGCTCGTCATCCTCGCTGCTATCTCTTGCGTTGCCGGTTTCGTGCCTTTCGGATACCTCGTTACCTGGAACGGTAAGCCAATGTTTGACGGACATGCTTCATTCTTCACCAATCTTGAGCACCTCGACTGGAGCGTTGCAGGCATTTCTCTTGCTGTGGCAATCATCGCTATACTTATCGCGACTGCTATGTACAAGAAAGAAAACCCGCTCCCCGAAAAGATGCGCAATGCCCTCCCAAGGCTCTGGGACTGGTGCTACCACCGCTTCTACTGGGACGAACTCTACCAGTTCATCACCCACAAGATTATCTTCGGATGCATCTGTAAGCCTATTGCATGGTTTGACCGCCACATCATTGACGGAGCTATGGACGGACTCGCTTATGTCACCAACAAAGCTTCCGTGGCAATCAAGGGATTCCAGAGCGGCAAGATTCAGATGTATGTATGGTTCTATCTCGCAGGAGCTCTGTTGCTCGGTGCAATTACAGTTATCTGTTTGATGTGATAGCCTAAACACTTTGGTGCAATAAGAAAAAGTATAGTAATTATGTTTTCCAATCCTTTGATCTATTTCGTGGTAATACCGCTGCTTATGCTTGGCGGTCTTGCCCTCTGCCGAAATATTAAGCAGATTCGCGCCGTTGCGGTGACAGGCTCTCTGGCCTTGACCGCCCTCTCGGTGTGGCTGCTTGTCGACTACCTCGGCCTCCGTGCCGCAGGTGCTGACGCCCCCATGCTTTATACCGGTACATGGAGTTGGTTTACACCTCTCAATATCAACCTCTCTGTAGGTGTCGACGGCATCTCCATCGCCATGCTTATTCTTTCTTCCATAATCCTGCTCACCGGCAGTTTCGCCTCATGGAAGATAGAACCCCACACCAAAGACTTCTTCCTCTGGCTCATCCTCCTCTCTACTGGTGTATTCGGATTCTTCATTTCGATTGATCTCTTCACCATGTTCATGTTCTATGAGGTCGCTCTTATCCCCATGTATCTCCTCATCGGTGTGTGGGGCAGCGGCAACAAGAACTACTCGGCCATGAAGCTTACCCTGATGCTGATGGGCGGCTCGGCCTTCCTGATGCTCGGTCTTATCGGTATCTACTATCACTCAGCTCCGGCCGGACAGCCCCTCACCTGGAATCTTCTTCAGATTGCCGAAAATGCTTCTATCGACAAGGGCTGGCAGTATTTCCTCTTCCCGATGACATTCGTAGGATTCGGAGTGCTGGGTGCAATGTTCCCCTTCCACACATGGAGCCCTGACGGTCACGCTTCAGCCCCCACGGCAGTGTCTATGCTTCATGCCGGTGTGCTGATGAAGCTCGGTGGTTACGGCTGCTTCCGTGTGGCCATCTATCTTATGCCTCAGGCTGCTGAAGATCTTGCATGGATATTCCTTATTCTCACCGGTATCTCGGTTGTCTACGGTGCATTCAGCGCCTGCGTGCAGACTGACCTCAAGTATATCAACGCTTACTCTTCAGTGAGCCACTGCGGTCTGGTGCTCTTCGCCATCCTCATGCTCAACACTACAGCGATGACCGGTGCCATCATGCAGATGCTGTCTCACGGTCTAATGACAGCACTCTTCTTCGCGCTCATCGGTATGATTTACGGACGCACCCACACCCGCGACATCCGTCTCATGGGTGGTCTGATGAAGATTCTTCCCTTCCTCGCCGTCTGCTATGTGATAGCCGGTATGGCCTCCCTCGGTCTTCCCGGTTTGAGCGGCTTCGTGGCTGAGATGACCATCTTCGTAGGTTCATTCCAGGCAGGTATGGCCGATTACCTCTCGGGCGAAGGCTCGCTTCGACTGGTTTTCACCATCATCGCCTGCTGCTCGATTGTCATCACTGCGGTCTATATCCTCCGCGTTGTGGGCAAGCTCCTTCTCGGTCCGGTATACGACGAGCACCATCTCACCCTCACAGACGCCACATGGTGGGAGCGCACATCTACCGCTACCCTTATCCTCTGCGTGGCAGCAATCGGATGTTTCCCCAATTTCTTTGAGGAACTCATCAAGTTCACATTCAGTCCCTCCATCTTCGCCGTAATCGGCATGAACTAATTAGATAGATACAGACATGGATTACTCTCAGTTTTTAGTGATGAAGCAGGAAATCGGTCTGCTGGCCGTATTCCTCCTGGTCTTCCTCTTCGATACGTTCATGCCACGTAGCCGTCAGGGCGCCGTAGGTATGGTTGGATGCATTCTTTTCGCCATCTTCACCGCTTTCGGCTTCTGCCCTTCGCTCACATGTGGAGTCACCGATGCCTTCTCAGGAATGTATAATTCCTCGGCAGCCGTAGTCAATATCAAGAACATTCTCAATATCGGCGCGCTGATTGTCATGATTCAGGCACTCCGTTGGGCCGATCAGGATATGACACGCATACGCCGCGGTGAATTCTATGAGTTGCTGCTCGTCACTCTCTTCGGCATGTATCTCATGATTTCCGCTCGCCATTTCCTCCTTTTCGTCATCGGTCTCGAGACCGCCTCGCTTCCTCTCGCAGCTATGGTGGCCTTTGACAAGCACCGCTATGAAAGCCGTGAGGCAGCCGTCAAGTATATCCTTACAGCCGTATTCTCCTCAGCCATCTTCCTGATGGGCCTGTCGTTTGTCTATGGTCTGGCAGGAACCCTCTATTTCGACGGTATCGCAGTGGCTCTATGGGGCGAAGGTGTCAACACTCTTCTTGTTGTAGCTCTGGCCTTTGTTATCGCCGGTATCGGTTTCAAGCTCTCGCTTGTGCCTTTCCACCTCTGGACCGCCGACGTATATCAGGGTGCTCCTACTCCTGTCACCTCCTACCTCTCGGTGATTTCTAAGGGAGCGGCCGCCTTTGCCTTCCTGGTTATTCTCTGGCAGGCATTCGGACAGGTGTATTCTCAGGCATGGGAATGGATGCTCTATGCACTCATCATCCTCACCATCACCGTGGGCAACCTCTTCGCCATGCGTCAGCGCAATATCAAGCGCTTCCTCGCTTTCTCGTCTATCTCTCAGGCCGGCTATATAATGCTCGGTGTGATAGCGATGAATCCTATGGGAATGTCGGCGCTGATGTACTATGTGCTCGTCTACATCTTCTCCAACCTCGCCGCTTTCGGTGTGATCGGAGCCATTGAAAATAATTCCGGCAAGCTCTGGATTGAAGACTACAAGGGACTCTATAAGACCAATCCCCGTCTGGCCTTCACCATGATGCTGGCAATGTTCTCTCTGGCAGGTATTCCTCCCTTTGCAGGCTTCTTCAGCAAGTTCTTCATCTTCACAAGCGCTATCAATCAGGGCAGCATTGCCATCTATGTGCTTGTGCTGATAGCATTGATCAACACTATCATATCGCTCTACTACTACCTGCTGGTGGTAAAGGCGATGTTCATAAGCCAGGACGACTGCGTGATTCCCACATTCCGCAGCGCTTGCTCCGAACGCTTTGCCCTTTGGGTATGCGTGGCAGGCATAATCTTCCTCGGCATCGTGAGCTGTGTTTACAACCACCTTCTTCAGGTGGCTGCCTGACGGATATTCCCTTCCCCGAATATTTTTCAGTATGATGAAGTCCTCGTATCGTCCTTATGACGGTGCGGGGATTTCCGTTTCTGGTACTCAGAGCTGCATAATGGGAGCCTCATGAAAGGGAAAAGCTGTAAAAATCAGTGCGGAAGTTGCGCAGATGAAACTTTTTGATTAAATTTGCACTCCGAATTCAGCTTTGAATTAAACGATAACACTATACGGCAATGAAAAGAACATTTCAACCTTCTAACAGAAAGAGAGTTAACAAGCACGGTTTCCGTGAAAGAATGTCAACCCCCGATGGCCGTAAGGTGCTTGCACGCCGCCGCGCCAAAGGCCGCAAGCGTCTTACTGTGAGCGATTCTATCGCCGGCAAGTAAGCCACGCGCCTCTTTTTTGACGTCACTTTCTTTCGGGCAAAGCCCGTTAATGGCATCAGGCCGGGATTGTCGCTCAGCGGCTTTTCCGGCTTCTGTCTTTTTTCTGACAGAGAAGTGGGGGAGTGTCGACGTTACGATATGGTTACGCATGTCTTAATTCATCCTCTGCAACCCTCTCTTTTGAAAAATTAGGCTTATCTTTGTAGGTCATAAACACCCTGGCATTATAAATATTCATACTATCTATGAACGAGGACGCTCTCAGTCACCTGTATCTAAAGGATACCGCGTTTCAAGACCTCATGCAGAAGCGCATCTTCAATGTGCTCCTTGTCGCCTCTCCCTATGACGCTTTCATGATGGAAGAGGACGGACGCATAGAAGAGCAGCTTTATTTCGAGTATGTGGCGCTCAATCTGAGTTCTCCTCCACGCATCACGCAGGTGGCCGATGCTCAGGAGGCGGTCGCAGCCATGCAGACGAAGCATTTCGATCTGGCTATAATGATGCCGGGCATAGATCTTAGTGAGACTTTCTCCGGGGCGCGACGCATCAAGAATCTCCGGCCCGATATGCCTATTGTTGTGCTTACTCCGTTTTCCAAAGAGGTGTCGCGTAGGCTTGCCAATGAAGATTTGTCGGCTGTTGACTATGTGTTCAGCTGGCTTGGCAATGTTGACCTTCTGCTCGCCATCATCAAGCTGCTTGAAGACCGTCTGAATGCCGACCGCGATATAAATGAGGTGGGTGTGCAGATGATTATGCTTGTAGAAGACTCGGTGAGATTCTACTCCTCGGTTCTTCCTACGGTATATAAGAATCTCCTCAAGCAGTCATACGAATCATCTACCGAAGCGCTCAACAAGCATGAACAGATGCTCCGCATGCGCGGACGTCCAAAGGTGATGCTTGCCCGCGACTATGAGGAGGCCATGGACCTCTACCGCCGATATGGCGAAAATATGCTCGGAGTGATATCCGACGTATCTTTCAAGCGAAATGGTGTAAAAGACCCTCTTGCCGGACTGCATCTTGCAAATTTCCTGCGTAAGACCAATCCCAACCTGCCGGTAATCATTGAATCGTCTGAGATAAAGAATGCCGATCCGGCCCTGCAGATGGGATGTGTGTTTCTCGACAAAAATTCCAAGAAACTCCCGGTAGACCTCGGTAATGCGATAAAAAGCCGTTTCGGATTCGGCGACCTTGTGCTCACCGACCCCACATCAGGCAAGCAGGTGCGAATCACCTCGCTTAAAGATCTGCAATACCGCATGGCGGATATTCCGTCGGAGTCGCTGCTCCATCATGCTTCTACCGATGATATTTCCCGCTGGCTCTACTCCCGTGCGCTCTTCCCTCTTGCCGAAGTAATCAAAGACCACCGCTTCTACACGCTCGACGAGGTCCCGGCTGTGCGTAAGCTGTTCTTCGACCTGATTGTCAAGTATCGCAAGATGAAAAACCGCGGTGTAGTGGCCGTGTTCCGCAAAGATCGCTTTGACCACTACTCCAATTTTGCCCGCATAGGTGAAGGCTCTCTGGGGGGCAAAGGCCGCGGCCTTGCATTTATCGACCAGATTATCAAGAAACATCCCGAGTGTGACAACTTCCACGGCATAGCAATCAGCATACCCCGTACGGTGGTGCTTTGCACTGATATATTCGACGAATTCATGGCCACCAACAATCTCTATCCTCTGGCCCTGAGCGATGCACCCGACGAGACTATTCTCAAATGTTTCCTTCAGGCTCGTCTGCCCGAACGTCTCATCGAAGATTTCTTCGCGCTCTTTGAGGTGGTTGATAAGCCGCTTGCCATCCGTTCGTCGAGTCTGCTTGAAGACTCCCACTATCAGCCGTTTGCCGGAATCTACTCCACCTATATGATTCCCCGCCTCTCTGACCGCTATGAGATGCTCAAGCTGCTGAGCGACGCCATAAAGGGTGTCTATGCATCCGTATTCTATGCCGACTCCAAAGCCTACATGACCGCCACCAGCAATGTCATCGACCAGGAGAAGATGGCGGTGATAATCCAGGAAGTGGTTGGCGACCAGCACGGCGGATATTATTTCCCCTCTATGTCGGGTGTGGGCCGTTCGCTCAACTATTATCCCATAGGCCACGAAAAACCTGAGGATGGTGTGGCAGAGGTAGCTGTTGGTCTTGGCAAATATATCGTTGACGGCGGTATGGGCCTCCGATTCTCCCCCCGTCACCCTGAAAGCGTGCTTCAGACTTCTGAGCTCACTCTCGCTCTGCGCGACACCCAGACTCGAATGTATGTGCTGGATATGGCTAAGGCTCAAGAGGAATTTCGTGTGGACGACGGTTTCAATATCCTCAAGAAATCGGTGCAGGATATAGCTCCCACAGGTGCTTTGCGCTACATGACGTCAGTGTTTGACTACCGCGACAATGTGCTTCGCGACAACGACTTCGGCGAAGGGCGCCGTGTAGTCACATTCAATAATATCCTTAAGCACCATGTCTTCCCCCTGCCGGAAGCTGTAAACTTTATGCTCACTACCGGCCAGAAAGAGATGTCGCGCCCGGTAGAGATTGAATTTGCCGGCATGATAAAGCCGGAGGGCGAACTGAAGGGTCACATCTACTGGCTTCAGATACGTCCTATTGTCGACCGCAAGGAGTTGGTGGACGAGCATCTGCTTGAGCTCCCAGATTCAGACCTTATCATGCGTACCGACACTGCGCTTGGTCATGGTACAATCGACGGAGTGCGCCGTATCGTCTATGTGCGCCCCGAGACCTTCTCGGCCTCCAATAATTCACTCATAGCTCGTGAAGTTGAGAAAATCAACCGCGCCATGGTCGAAGCGGGTGAGAACTACATCCTCGTTGGCCCCGGCCGCTGGGGATCGAGCGACACAGCGCTCGGCATCCCCGTTAAGTGGCCTCAGATTTCGGCCGCCCGCCTCATAGTGGAGTCAGCCGTTGGCAGTTATCGTATCGAGCCCTCGCAGGGTACACACTTCTTCCAGAATCTTACCTCATTTGGAGTGGGTTACTTCACAATCGATGCTACAGCAGGCCAGGGATTCTTTGATGTAGACTTCCTTAACTCCCAGCCTGCTGAAAAAGAGACCGACTTCATCCGTGTGGTCACCTTCCCGTCGCCCCTCGCCATAGGTATCAATGGCAAGAAGGGTATCGGTGTAGTAGCCAAACCGGGTGTCGTCACTGGCGCTCCGGTCATTGACCCATCATTAATTCCTGACTTCTGATTCCCCCGCCTCATAATATATAATGTCACTGTTTTCCACACTCAAGCGCGCGCTCGGATTCGGAGCTGACGACTACGATTCGGATTTCGAACAGTCCGAGTCAGTAGACAATCCTCAGTCCGAGTCACACTCAGCCATAGATGACATGGTGCCCGCTCCTCCTGCCGATGATCCCCTGCCGGCTGATATTCTCGAAGGGGTTGTCGAGTTGTTCAACTCCATTCAGCCCGAATTCGTAAAGCAGTGCATTGACACCGAAGCCCAGAAGCGATTTCTTCTTGAGTCAATAGACTCTGCTCTGCGGTCGCGAATTCAGGCCGCAATAGTGCGTGGTCATGACCTCGGACTTCAGCAGTGGGAAGAGGAGCGGCAGTCAGTGGCCGACGAGATTGTAGAGCTGCGTAATCAGAAAAAAGAGCTTGAGCAGAAGCGCGATGAGTCGAGAAACGCACGTCTGAGCGCCGAGCGCCAGAAGCGCGCCCTCAATGAGAGAGTTCATGATCTCGAAAATCAGTTGCTCAATTTAGAGGCGGAGAAGGAGCAGCTACACCTTGAGAACCGTAGTATGCTCAATAAACTCCGTGTGGCAGGTATCACCGGTGGTCTGTCTGACGACGATTCGGCTACCGAAAAGATGCTCGAAGAGATTGAGACGCTTCGCGCAGAGAATACACGTCTGGAGGGAGAGCTCTCAGAGGCTCATTCAAGTATAGACACTCTTACTTCACGTCTGGCTGCTGCTGAGACAGATGCCGCAGAGATAGCGCGTCTGCGCAGCCGTAACGACGACTTCTCTTTCTTACGTGGTGACTGT
>DAAJ01000008.1 GCA_001701115.1 Bacteroidales bacterium GP2 | reverse complement strand
TACACAGAATCGCGCGTCCCGCGCTTTGCATCCTCCATATCGGGACGCGCTCTCCGGCGCGTCATTTCACACCAACACAAATTTCCTAATATGCTCTGCTTGTGTTCGGAAATGAAAAAGAGGAGGAGCATGGCTCTTCCTCTTTGCAATCATGTATTATGTGTGGGTCGGTAATCAGTCGAAAATGTGGCGGAGTTTGCTGAATATGCGGTTTTTGACGCTTTCAGTCGGGGTCATGTTAGGCTTGTCTTTGAGCTGTTCTATGGCTTTCTTTTCTTCTTCTGTAAGCTGCTCTGGAACATATACCATAACATTTACAAGCTCATCACCGGTGCCTGAACCATCAGTTGAGGGGAGTCCCTTGCCACGTAGGCGGAGAATCTTGCCAGGCTGTGTGCCCGGAGCGATTTTGAGCCTTGCCCTTCCGCCGATAGTCGGTACTTCGGCGCTGCCTCCGAGTGCTGCTGTCGGGAAGTCAAGCATGAGGTTGTATATCACATCGTTTCCGTCACGTATGAGTTCCGGATGCTTGATTTCTTCGATAACAACAAGCAGGTCGCCGTTTACGCCGCCGTGCATAGGCGCATTGCCTTTGCCTTTGACTGTGAGTACCATGCCGTCGCTGACACCAGCGGGGATGTTGAAAGATACAGTCTGCTCCTTGTGTTCAACGCCGGTGCCGTTACAGTAGTGGCATTTTTCGCTGATGATTTTGCCTTCACCATTACATTCGGGGCATACTGCAGCGCTCTGTGACATGCCGAAGATTGTCTGCTGTGCGCGGAGCACTGTGCCAGTGCCGTTACAGGTAGGACATGTATGGAATGACGTTCCATCTTTCGCGCCTGTTCCGTTGCAATGGTCATCTTTTGTAAACGCTTTGAGTTTGAGTGTTTTGGAAACACCTTTGGCTATATCCTCAAGTGACAGCTTGATAGTGATGCGAAGGTCGTCGCCTCTGCGCTGGCGCTTGCGGGGACGTCCTCCTGCCGCACTGCCGAAGTTGCCCATATCGAATCCGCCTCGTCCTCCGAAGATGTCGCCGAATGCGGAGAAAATATCGTCCATAGACATGCCTCCAGTGCTGTAATAGCCTCCTGCACCTCCTCCGGGGAATCCCTGCGGACCCATAGAGTGACCGTACTGGTCATACTTCTGGCGCTTATCCGGGTCGGAAAGCACATCGTATGCCTCAGCTGCCTCCTTGAATTTTTCCTCAGCCTCCTTATCACCCGGATTTTTATCAGGGTGGTATTTTATGGCGAGTTTCCTATATGCTTTTTTCAGTTCCTCGGGTGTCGCTGACTTTGACACACCAAGCACTTCGTAGTAGTCTCTTTTATCCATCGTGTTGATGTTTTGAGGATTATTAGGTTATGAGGGGGATGAAGTCACTGTGCCACAACAACCTTTGCGTGGCGGAGCACTTTATCGTTGATGGTGTAGCCCTTTGTGGGGGTGTCGATGATTTTGCCTTTGCTCTCCTCATCCTGCGCAGGCACCATAGCTATAGCCTCGTGCATGTCGGGGTTGAAATCAGTGCCGGTGCTTTCTATAGCCTTAACGCCGTTCTGCTCAAGGTATTTTACGAGCTTGCTGTAAATCAGCTCCATGCCTTCGCGCAGAGCCTGCGGGTCATCGGTTGTTTTGTTTGCTTCAATGCCTCTTTCAAAATCGTCAACGATAGGCAAGATTCCTTTCATTGCATTCTCTCCGGCATTCTTGATGATTTCACTTTTCTCTTTTAAAGTGCGTTTGCGGAAATTGTCAAATTCTGCCATGAGGAAGAGGTATTCTTTCTTCTCTTTCTCGACTTTCAGTTTCTCTTCGGCGAGCTGCTTGGTTAGCGCGTCGATTTCATTCATCTCTGCATTTTCAATGTCCTCGGCTGTTTCGTCTTCTTCAGCTGCCTCAGGCACATTATCCATAACTGCAGCAACATCTTCCGCGGGGTCAACCGGGGTTTTGCCGAATTTTTCCTTGTTTTCAGATTTATTGTCGCTCATGACCTATATGTTTTTGTTATTATTTTCACCTAATGACCGGAGCCAATCAAAAATCCTGCCAAATGAGGGCTCTGATGCCCCGGTCTTTAATTTGATAACAAAAACAAGGGCATAACGTTCATTTATTATAACAAAGCGGCAAAGATGTCACATCCGGGAAATGCGCTTTCCAGCGAGTCTGCCAAATTGTCACATTCTTCCGGGAAGATTCCGAACACCGCCGACCCGGAGCCTGACATTGCGGCATATACCGCTCCCAGCGCGATAAGCGACTCTTTGATAGCCGCGATTTCGGTATGCCGCCCAAATACCGATGCTTCAAAATCATTTGCAACTTTCCCTGCCCACCCGCATGGATTTTTTGCTACGGATTCCATGAGCGGAAATTCGGGTGATTTAGGGGTTACTCCTGCGTATGCTTCTGCCGTGGGAACACTTACGGCAGGTTTGACAATAGCTATCCGGTAGCCTTTAAGTGAAAAATCAACAGGGGCAAGGTTTGTGCCGGTGCCGGTTGCAAGCATAGGCACATTATATATAAAGAAAGGACAGTCCGCGCCTATGCCGGAAGCTATCTCCGCAAGCTGCTCTTTGCCAAGGTCAAGCTTGAACAGGTCATTGAGGGCAACCAGTGTAAACGCAGCATCAGCAGAGCCTCCGCCGAGACCAGCGCCGTCCGGCACAATTTTGTGAAGGAAAATATCGACCGGAGGAAGGGGGATACGGGTGTCAAGCGCGCGGAACGCCTTCATGACAAGGTTTTTTTCTGGCGGGCAAGCTATAGTGCGCCCTGTGACAGTGAGTGTTGTCTCGGTTCCGGAAGCCGGAACTATTTCAAGGATGTCGCACCACGGCACCGGGTACATGATGGTTTCTATGTCATGGTAGCCGTCGCTGCGCTTTGAAATTATGTTGAGCCCAATGTTTATTTTTGCGTTTGGAAATAAAATCATGTCAATAAATATTCGATAATTTGAATGGTGGAACGTCGGCGAAGTTAGTAAATTTTGATAAATTTGCAGAAAATGACGTGAATAAAGAGCACTGATGGAACAGAACAGACAGAAATATAACCGCCAGCCGAAGGCGGTAATACAAGACCTTGGCGGACGGATACCCCCTCGCGACAAGGATCTCGAGGAGGCGGTACTGGGCGCACTGATGCTTGAAAAGGACGCGTACACAGTTGTTTGCGACATCCTCAAGCCTGAATGTTTTTATGAGCCGGCAAACAGCAAGATTTATGAGGCGATTCAGCATCTCGGGGCTGCGCAGAAGCCTATCGACATGCTTACGGTTACCGAACAGCTGCGCCAGGATGGAACTCTGGAGGAGGTTGGGGGTCCGGTTTTTATCAGTGAGCTTACCTCAAGGGTGCTCAGTGGCGCTAATGTGGAGTACCATGCAAGGATAGTTGCGCAGAAATACCTTGCCCGCGAGTTGATCTCATTTGCATCTGAAATCGAAAAGCAGGCTTTTGACGAAAGCAACGATGTGGACGACCTGCTGCAGGAGGCAGAAGGGAGGCTGTTTGAGATATCCCAGCGCAATGTCAAGAAGGATGTTACCCAGATAGATCCGGTAATCGGTCAGGCAATCATGCAAATCCAGGCAAGCGCCAACCGTTCATCCGGTCTCAGCGGATTGGAATCAGGGTACCATGAACTGGACAAGCTCACTTCAGGCTGGCAAAACTCCGACCTTATAATCATTGCGGCACGTCCGGCAATGGGCAAAACCGCTTTTGTGCTGTCGATGGCAAAGAACATGGCGGTGGATTACAATACTCCTGTGGCAATTTTCTCGCTCGAAATGTCAAACCTCCAGCTCGTGAACCGCCTTATAAGCAATGTGTGCGAGCTTGGCGGCGAAAAAATCAAGAGCGGGCAGCTGACTCCGGTGGAATGGGACCAGCTGATGAACAGGATAAAGAAACTTTATGGTGCATCCCTGTATATCGACGATACACCTTCACTTTCAATCTTCGAGCTGCGAACCAAGGCTCGCCGACTTGTGAGGGAGCATAATGTAAAGTTCATCATTATTGACTATTTGCAGCTGATGAATGCCTCCGGCATGAAGTTTGGCAGCCGTGAGCAGGAGGTGAGCATGATTTCACGCTCGCTAAAGCAGCTTGCCAAGGAACTCAACATACCTATTGTGGCATTGTCGCAGCTCAACCGAAGCGTTGAGAACCGCGGCAATGATTCTAAGGACGGCAAGCGCCCGCAGCTGAGTGACCTCCGTGAGAGCGGCGCGATAGAGCAGGATGCCGACATTGTTTGCTTCATACATCGCCCTGAATATTACCTGCGTTCCGACACAGACGGGGAGGGGCATGACATACGCGGTCTTGCCGAATTTATTGTGGCAAAACACCGTAGCGGTAAGGTTGACGATGTGAAGATGCGTTTCAGGAAAGAGTTCGCACGTTTCGAGAACTGGGACGAGATGCCGATTGTCACAACGGCATCTGTAGGGAGCCGCCTGAATGCGGGAGGTGAAGCACCGGTAACCCAATTTGCAGGAGGTACAGCCGATTTCCTTGCCGGACCTTCGGATGAGCCCACCCCATTCTAACCACTATATTATATTAAGGTGTGTAAGATACTAAAGTGCGCAATAACAATTTTTATAGAAAAAAATTAAGAAAAAACCGTTAATTGTCGCGAACTATTACTAACTTGCATGCGTTGAATAGGAAAATTAAAACCCAAAAAAGAACAAACAATATGAAAAAAGTACTCCTAATGCTCGCTATCGCGCTTGGTTGCACGACAGCATTTGCTCAGAATCTTGACAAGAACGAGGCAAAACAAATTAAAGCCTTCCTCTCTCAGACCTCTGAAAAGGGTGGCACAAATGCTCAGGAACTCAAGGTTACAAACCTCAATTCACTTGGTGCTGTAGAAGGATTGACAGTGGTTAACGGTCACGTTACCGCAATTGATTGGAAAGATAAACACCTTGCAGGTGAACTCAACCTCGATGGTTTCAGCCAGCTTGCTACTGTAGACGTTAGCCGTAACAAACTCACAGGTTTCGCAGTTACCAACGCTCCCGCTCTTACTGAAATCAATGCTTCACGCAACGTGCTTGGTTCTTTCAACATTGCAGGATGTCCCGAAATCACTAAGCTCACACTTTACAAAAACCGTCTTAGCGATGTTAACCTCGGTGCAGACGTATTCACAAGCACAGCCAAGCTGAAAAGCCTTAATGTAAGCAACAACCTTTTTGTTGAACTCAATGTCAGCGGCGTAACCAGCCTTCAGACACTCAACTGCCAGGGCAATAATCTTGAAAGCCTCATGGTTACCGGTTGCACAGGTCTTAAGAACCTCTACTGCGGTTACAACAAGCTCACAAGCCTTAACCTCGCAGGTGTTGAAAACCTTACCAACCTCAACCTTGATGACAATGAAATCTCAACAATGATTGTATCAGGTCTTCCCCAGCTCAGCACACTCATCTGCTCAGACAACAACATGGTAACTCTTGGTCTCCGCGACTGTAAGAACCTCTTCGACCTCGTATGCTCTTACAACGACCTCACCACTCTTGATGTGACCCAGTGCCCGAACCTCCAGTTTGTTGACTGCTCATACAATGACCTGACTTCTCTTAACCTCTCCAACCAGACATTCCTGCAGCGTCTTCTCTGCAACAACAACCAGCTGACAATGCTTGACGTGTCTTTCGACCAGGCTCTTGTTTACATCAACTGCCGTTACAACCAGATCATCGATATGCGCACAGTGGCTTGCCCCAACCTCCGCATGGTTGCTTGCCAGTGGAACTATTGATAAATTACTCTTAATTTAAGTTCAAACGAATAGCCCGCGGGGCGCCGACCACCGGTCAGCGTCCCGCGCTTTTTGCAAGCCCGGCTTTTTTGACTAATTTTGCACTCTGAACAAACCGATTTCAACTCTACACGATGAAGAATATAAGGAATTTCTGCATCATTGCCCATATAGACCACGGCAAGAGCACACTTGCCGACAGGCTTCTTGAATATACCGACACTATTGCAGCAAAGGACTTGCAGGCGCAGGTGCTTGACGACATGGAGCTGGAGCGTGAGCGAGGCATAACAATCAAGAGCCATGCCATACAGATGGATTATACCCTTAATGGCGAGCGCTATGCGTTGAACCTGATTGATACTCCGGGACACGTTGACTTTTCCTATGAAGTGTCCCGCAGCATTGCCGCCTGTGAGGGAGCATTGCTGATAGTGGACGCGTCGCAGGGCATACAGGCGCAGACTATATCCAACCTTTACATGGCGATTGACAATAATCTGGAGATAATCCCGGTTGTAAATAAGATAGACCTTGACAGCGCAAAGCCGGAGGAGGTGGAGGACCAGATAATTGACCTGCTCGGCTGCGACCGTGAGGATATTATCCGTGCAAGCGGCAAAACCGGTGCCGGGGTTCCGGAAATTCTTGAAGCTATCGTGAACAGGGTACCCGCTCCGGAGGGAGACCCGCATGCCCCGTTGCAGGCGTTGATTTTTGACTCTGTATTCAATCCGTTTCGTGGCATTATCGCTTACTTCAAGATAGTAAACGGCACAATCCGTAAGAATGATTTCGTGAAATTCGTGTCAACGGGCAAGGAGTACCATGCCGATGAGATTGGCGTGCTGAAAATGGAAATGTCACCACGCTCCGAGCTTTCAGCCGGAAATGTGGGCTATATCATTTCCGGCATCAAGACTTCGCGCGAAGTAAAGGTTGGCGATACTATCACTCATGTGGAGCGTCCTTGTGATGCTGCTATAGATGGGTTTGAGGAGGTTAAACCAATGGTGTTTGCCGGTGTGTATCCTATAGAAACCGAGGACTTTGAAAACTTGCGCGCTTCGCTCGAAAAGCTGCAGCTCAATGACGCATCACTGACATTCCAGCCGGAAAGTTCTGCTGCGCTTGGATTCGGATTCCGTTGTGGCTTCCTCGGGCTTCTACATATGGAAATTATCCAGGAGCGTCTGGGCAGGGAGTTTGACATGGATGTAATCACCACTGTCCCGAACGTTTCGTATCGTGTGTATGACAAGCGTGGCACAATGACTGAGGTGCATAATCCGTCAGGATTGCCCGATGCAACCCTTATAGACCATATTGAAGAGCCGTATATCCGCGCTTCAATCATTACTGCTGCGGAGTTTATCGGACCGATAATGACCCTATGCCTCGGCAAGCGAGGAATCCTTGTAAAGCAGGAATATATATCCGGCAACCGAATGGAGATGATTTTCGATATGCCTCTCGGTGAGATTGTGATTGACTTTTATGACAAGCTCAAGAGCATATCAAAGGGTTATGCTTCTTTCGACTACCATCTGCATGATTTCCGCGAGTCTAAGCTCGTGAAGCTTGACATTCTACTTAACGGCGAAAGCGTGGATGCCCTCAGTACTTTGACCCATGTTGACAATGCGGTGACTTTCGGGCGCAGGATGTGCGAGAAACTTAAGGAGCTTATTCCCCGGCAGCAGTTTGACATAGCCATTCAGGCGGCTATCGGTGCAAAAATCATTGCACGCGAAACAATCAAGGCTGTGAGAAAGGATGTGACGGCAAAATGCTATGGCGGTGATATATCGCGTAAACGCAAACTCCTTGAAAAGCAGAAGAAAGGCAAAAAGCGCATGAAGCAGATAGGCTCTGTCGAAGTGCCTCAGAAGGCTTTCCTCGCTGTGCTTAAGCTTGATTGATGCAGCAGTTTTATCCCTGAAAGATTGTATCAATATATTATCTAACATAAAAAGAAAGAGATGACAAACAATCATGTGTCTGCTGACTCTGGGAAAGAGACAACAACCCATCGTCTTCCGTTCTTTGCCGCGAGGCAGGCGATACGTCGCCATGCGTCTGGCGGTAACATTCTTATCTTTGCAACAGTCCTTGCGCTGGTAATAGCCAACATCCCGGCTATAAACCAATATTATTTCGATTTTTGGAACCAGGAGATGCGCCTTCAGGTAGGTGATTTCAATGTGTTCAGCCATAGTGGCAAGGCAATGTCGGTGCTGGAGTTTATCAATGATGCCCTGATGGCTATTTTCTTCTTCTCTATCGGGTTGGAAATCAAGCGTGAAGTGCTTGTTGGTGAACTCTCATCATTCCGTCAGGCGCTTCTCCCCATTATGGGTGCGATTGGTGGCATGGTGGTGCCGGTAGCAATATATTTCATGATGAGCAAAGGCACGGATTACAGTGGTGGTGCGGCAATTCCAATGGCAACCGACATTGCGTTTTCACTTGGTGTGCTTGCCATGCTTGGCAAGCGTGTGCCACTGAGCCTCAAGATTTTCCTTACTACTCTTGCTGTAGTAGATGATATCGGTGGTATTATTGTCATCGCGGCTTTTTATTCAACCCATATTGAATGGATGATGCTCCTTTATGCTGTCGGTATCTTTGCTTTGCTTCTTCTCGGCAGCTCTATGAAAATCAAGAGCAAAATTTTCTATATCGGTCTTGGCGGGGTAGTATGGTTCCTTTTCCTTAACTCAGGCGTGCATCCTACTATTGCCGGCGTGCTTGTAGCATTCTGTGTGCCGGCAACTCCGGTCTTCGAGCCTAAAAAATATGTGCGTGCAATCCGTGTGTCAATTTCCCACTTTAATAAGGAGGATGATGAAAGCCTTACCGGCAGGACTATCCTTAACAAGCAGCAGATGAACTGGCTTAAAGAGATAGAGAGCGCATCTGACAAGGTTATCTCTCCTCTTCAGGATCTTGAGGATGCATTGCACCCTGTAGTAAACAATTTCATTGTGCCGCTTTTTGCTTTTGCCAATGCCGGTATCCTGTTGCTTGGTCTTGATCCGGCATCGGTTGTTGAAGGCATTAGCCTGGCTATCATCCTCGGTCTTGTTGTCGGTAAATTTGCCGGTATATTGCTTTTCTCATGGCTTACAGTCAAATTCAAGTTTGCGCCGATGCCCGACCGCGCAAATTGGTTGATGATGGCATCGGTTGCAATGCTTGGCGGTATCGGTTTCACCGTGTCGCTTTTTATCGCAAACCTCTCGTTTGCCGGTTTGGGTGAGCATGGTGCCGACCTTCTTAACCATGCAAAACTCGGCATTGTTGTCGGCTCAGTCTTGTCAGGCGTGCTTGGTTTCCTGTTGCTTCACCGTTTCTTGCCAAAAGAAAATATGGAAGAGGAGCAGGAAGAGCAGTAATACCTGCATTATATAAAGAAATAGATAAAGTGACTCCGGGGGCATCATTATTGCTTCCGGAGTTTGTGTTTTTCACATTTAAATGTTAATTTTGACGCGAAATGTTAAATTGGTGGTATTTTATTTGATTTGACCGTAACAATAATGGCATTACGGTTGTTAACATAATATACCTAAAATTATTGAAATTATTTAAGGCGCAATATCCTGCTGAGATATGAAGAAATCAACCATTTGGGCTATAACCATAATCATGGCTCTGACATTTGCCGGACTGCTGTATGTCCAGGTGATGTATATGAAGAATATGATTAGGATGCGTGACGACCAGTTTGCGGAAGGTGTCAAGCGCAGCTTATATGCTGTGAGCACCTCTCTTGAGCAGGACGAAACCAAATATTATATTGAGGAGGATATAGCACAGATTGAAACATCTGTTTTGCCGAGGTACTCGGTCGGAGGCAAGGACCAGGGAGGTATCCAATTGTCTTTCACTACAGTAGATGGCGACCAAGGTTCCTTGATTTTACAGGGAAACCTTACAAAGCTTGCTCCGGTCGGAGTGTCGGCGCAATCTGTGGGCAAACAGCCCACTATGCATGAAATACTGAGGAATCAGTACCTTTACCAGCGGTCGCTTCTTGATGAGGTGATTTTTAGGATGATAAGCCAAAGCAGTGACCGTCCGATATCGCAGAGGGCTGATTCTGCAAGGGTAGGGACATATTTGAGGATGGAATTTGATAACAACGGTCTTGATTTGCCATTTGAGTTTGCTGTGGTAAACCGCACCGGTGCTGCTGTTTATAAATCTCCCGGATATAACCCGCAGGAAGCAGGGGATGACAATATGTTTGTACAGACCCTATTCCCGAATGATGCAAAGAGTGCGATGAACTATATAAAGGTGTATTTCCCGACTAAGCGTGACTACATCCTTTCTTCAGTTCGATACATCATTCCTGCATTCATCCTCACTTTTATTCTGTTAGTGGTATTCACTTGCACGATTTTCTTGACGTTCAGGCAAAAGAAGCTGTCGGAGATGAAAAACGATTTCATTAACAACATGACGCACGAATTCAAGACACCTATTTCAACAATATCCCTTGCCGCGCAGATGCTTAACGATTCGTCGGTGCGGAAGAGCCAGAATATGCTTGAACATATTTCAACTGTTATCAATGATGAAACCAAGCGATTGAGGTTCCAGGTTGAAAAAGTGCTCCAGATGTCGATGTTTGAGCGGCAGAAAGCAACCTTGAAGTTGCAGGATATTGATGCCAATGTGGTTATCGCCAATATCATCCACACCTTTAAAATAAAGGTGGAGAAATACGGCGGTCAGATAGAAGCAGTGCTTGATGCTGAGAAATCTGTTGTCAACGTGGATGAGATGCACTTTACTAATGTGCTGTTCAATCTTCTTGACAATGCGGTTAAATACCGTCGCGAAGACACTCCTTTGAAACTGGTTGTTGCAACACGCGACATTCCCGGAAACCGAATTGAAATTTCAGTGCAGGACAATGGCATAGGACTTCGCAAAGAGGATTTGCGCAAGATATTTGAGAAATTCTACCGGGTATCTACAGGAAACCGCCATGATGTAAAAGGCTTCGGTCTTGGACTGGCATACGTTCACAAAATGGTGAAGGAGCTCAAAGGCGAAATCACTGTGGAAAGCGAACTTAATTCAGGAACAAAATTTATTATAACATTACCGATAACTAAAAATTGAATTTATGGAAGACCGTTTACGTATCCTGCTGTGCGAGGATGATGAAAACCTCGGCATGCTGCTCAGAGAGTATTTGCAGGAAAAAGGCTACAATGCAGACCTCTACGCTGACGGAGAGAGCGGATATAAAGCTTTCCTCAAAGGCAAGTACGACCTTTGCGTGCTTGATGTGATGATGCCTAAAAAAGATGGCTTCGCGCTTGCAAGCGAAATCCGTACAATCAACTCCGAAGTGCCTATCATCTTTTTGACCGCGAAATCTTTGAAAGAGGATATTCTGGAAGGTTTCAAAATCGGTGCGGACGATTACATCACAAAACCTTTCTCAATGGAAGAGCTTCTTTTCCGTATCGAGGCTATTCTCCGCCGTGTGAAAGGCAAGAAGGGCAAGGAAGTTACAATGTACAAGATTGGCAAGTTTACTTTCGACACTCAGAAGCAAGTGCTTATGATTGACGATAAGATTACCAAACTTACAACTAAAGAATCAGAGCTCCTTAGCCTCCTTTGCGCTCATGTGAATGAGATTCTCGAAAGGAATTTCGCGCTTAAGACTATCTGGATTGATGACAACTACTTCAATGCAAGAAGCATGGACGTGTATATCACCAAGCTCCGCAAGCACCTGCGTGAAGATCCCTCAATCGAGATAATCAATATCCACGGTAAAGGCTACAAGCTCATCGCACCCGAAGCTGAAGCTGCTGAGAAATAAAAACAACCAAACAGCATAGAAATGTCCGGAGGAATAAACCTTCCGGACATTTTTTATTGCAACGACTTAGTGTATAGCTAAATTCTTCAAAATGCCTTATATTTGCAGATAAAATGACCTGTTCGGTTTTTGTATGTCAAAATAGCTTGAATTAACGATTATGAGAACATTATTATCCTTGTTTCTTGCATTGTCATCTTTATTGTCTGCGGCGGCATATTCCTATACTCCGGAGATTCAGGAAATAGCCCGGCTCCGTGCGGAAGCTGACAGCCTGCATAGCATTGGACGCACCGATACTGCGGTAATAGTTGGTGCGGAAGCGATACGTCTTGCAAAAGAGAGCGGTGACGCGACCCAGATAGTGGGTACTCATGCGGCGCAAGGAGTGTTTCTTCGTTCCCTGGGAAGAATAGATGAGGCGTTGGAGAGCTACGGTACGGCATTGGAAATCGTCACTTCCGGTAAGTTCCGTGAAAGTCCAGACCAGGAAGCTATTGAGGAAATCGCATCGCTATATATAAACCTTGCCGTGCTGAACCTTGATATGCAAAACAAAGCTGAGGCTGCAAAAAATGCGGTATTTTCAGGGGAATGGTGTGATAAAAGCGAAGATGAGGAATTTAAAAGCACTGTGTACGGTGTGATTGGCTCGGTATTGACTGGTTGCGGTGAGCTCGACAAGGCTATGAAATACCAAGGGCTTGCCTATGAAAGCGCGTTGAAAGCCGATGACAAAATTTCCGCTTTCCGTTCTGCGGCATATACCATGCTTACCCTTGACCGAATGGGAGACAAGAGGAAGGCTGATGAGTGGAGGCAAAAATGTGTATCTCTTCTTCCGGATATAGATTCTTCCATGGCATTGCTTGTCTATTATCAGGCTGAATGTTCCATTTGCCTAAAGAATGATGACAGAAGAGGCGCACTTGAATGGTTCAATAAAATTTTGAATGTTGAAGGTATCGATAATCTGCCTTTTGTAAAATTTGACTGTTACAACAATATGCATATTGCATACGCTGGAATTGGCGACTATGAAAATGCTTATTCCACCCTGCTTCAAAGTAATGAATTGCGTGACAGCCTTTGGGAAGATGAAAAAGCGGCAAGCCTTCGTGAGCTGACAGTAAAGTATGAGACAAAGGAAATGGAGCTTGCTTTGGCTAAAAGTGAGGCAAGGCGTGCAACTACTCTTCTTTGGCTTTTTGCCGCCCTTGGCATTATCCTTATCGGTGTGGTAATTTTCATTGTGTATGTTAACCGTCAGCGTCGCCGCAGGATGCAGAAAGAAATCGAATTTGCAAACTTGCGTGCGGATATCGGGCGTCAACTCACGCAACAATATGTTGAAGGGCTTGAAAACGAACGCCGAAGAATGTCTTTGGAGTTGCATGACGGCATATGCAATGACCTGCTTGCCATACAGATGAACATAACCAAAGGGCAGTCATCGGAAGAAACAGCAAAACTTATTGACACTTGCCGCCAATCAGTGCGTCGTATTTCCCATGAACTTATGCCTCCGGAATTTGCTTATGCCAGCCTTGACGAGGTGGTGAGGTTCTTTGTGGCAAAACAAGCTGAGGCAAATAGAGGAAAGATAGCGATTTCATATACCTCTGCAATTAACGGTGGCGATTGGATGCAGATTCCCGATAACGTTTCACTGGATGTATATCGCATAATTCAGGAAGCGGTGAGCAACTCTATAAAGCATTCCGGTGCTGATGAAATAAGTGTTAGCATGGAGCTTGACGGTAGCATTCTCAAGGTTGCAGTAACGGATAACGGCAATTATAAGCCGTCCGGCAAGAGGGGACTCGGCTTGGAATCAATAAAGCGCAGGAGCAATGCAGTAAACGGGTCTGTAGTTATCAACAATGGAGGCTCAGGCACTGAAATACTATTGACAGTGAAGATTTAACGTTATCGCTCTTAGACTTCGGGAAAAACTACGGATTTCCGTAATTGACGCGTTTTTGTAGGCATAGTAATTTTGCGAAATATATTTATTTCCGCATAATTCTGCCTTACGATGCCTGAGAACTCAGTCCTGTCACAGATGAAAATTGCAGTTGTTGACGACCACGACCTGATAAGGGAAGGGCTCAATGCCGTTCTTGTTAAGAACGGAGCAACCAATGTAGAAAAATACGGTTCTGCAACAGAACTGGTGTCTGCTCTTGATTCCGGAAAGGCTTTTGACTTCTATATAATTGACCTGGAGTTGCCCGATCTTGACGGGTTTGTGCTTATTGATATGATTCGTGCGCGTAATCCTGTGGCGCATATCATTGTCAGCACAGTGCATGATGAGATATGGACCTTGCGCAAGCTCCTTGCAAGAGATGTCAACGCCATTATATATAAATCGGTTGACGGCGACGAGATTCTAATTGCTATAAACGAAATACTTAAAGGCAACAACTATTATTGCCAGGCAGTGCGTGAAACCCTCCAGTCGGCAGGGGATAATTCCATTCACCCCTCATCCCGTGAGCTTGAAGTGCTTTGCCAGATTGCAAAGGGAAAGACTTCGCGAGAGATTGCTGCGGCAATGTTTGTGACTGAAAATACGGTGGAAGCTCATCGTAAGGCTCTGTTTACAAAGCTCGGAGCGGTTAATGTGGCAGATTTGATAGTCAAGGCAATAGAGAGAGGCTACATAAAGAAAGGCGGAAACCATCGTTAATTATCTCATTTTGCTAACTATGCCACATAATAGCCCCAGATGCCGGCAAAAATACCGTTTAATGAATAATAAGTTTTCAGCCAAACATGCACAGGCTCACTCCAATAAGGATGAGAATCAAAAAAGGTCTCAGAAACTCGGATTGAAACCGCAGTCTCTACCGGCAGGTGGAAAGTGCGAATATTGCGGCACTACTTATTCAGCCACAGCCCAGATTTGCCCGGAGTGCGGAATGGGCATATCAAGAGGCAATTGCACCTTTTGTGGCAAACCTATTCCACATGGCGAGGCTGATTGTCCCCATTGCGGAAATCCGTCTGACGGGCTTGAATGTCCGGAGTGCGGGACAATAAATTTCAGGAACTTTTGCAGGAAATGCGGCGCAGCGCTGAATTCGCGTGCACAGTATGCGGTTGCGCGTTATCGTGAGGCTCCGGAATATAAGAAAGCGGAAGCCATTGCGCAGGAGCTTGAGCAACTCGACAAAGTCATTAAGGAAAAATCTAATGGCATAAGTTTTTCGGAAGTTTTACATGCAACGGCTCAAGCAACAACTCCCAAAGTGAAACCTGCTCCCGAGACCCGTAAAAAAACAAATTTCAACGTGCTCACTCTCGATGAGGCTGAAAAGATGTATGAGGAAAAGCAGGCGGAGATGGAAGCTGTGCTTGACAGCATTGTCCCTCCGCCGGACATGACTCCTGAGGAGCAACGTGATTTCTGCTCGGCGCGGAAGATTGTGGTAAAATATACTACGGTAATTAAGAAAACCGTCAATAAGGCATGGATATGCAATTATTGCGGTTTCAGGCATAATAGTCCGTCGGAGTGTGCTGAACCTTGGCATGGCGGCACATGGATTACCGATGAAGTGACACAAACAATAGAAGAAACAAAATTAGAAACATTGAATAGAAATGGCAGGAACTCGTAAAGGCGCCGGAGACGCACATCGTGGCAGAAGCGGCAATATTGAAAACAATAATGACAGTACAGTCAATCCCGATGACGCGTCAGAACCTAAAATCGGCAAGTCCGGTACAGGGAAGGGCGTAGTAGACGAGTCGCAGCGTGGTCGCAGAGGACGTGCTCGCCGTGACATTGCTGAAGAAAAGAGCCGTGTTGAGGTTCTGGAATATTACACCGTAGGCGGTAAAAGATATAAGACTATCCGTTTGCTGTCCTCTTCGACAGGCGAAGCAAATATCATACTCGTTGAGCGCGACGGGAAGAAATATGTGCTCAAGCTATACAATTATGACCCCGTAAATCCGCCGAGCCATGAGGTGCTTGACAAGGTAATGGAGCTTTCCAAAAGCTACAACTGTATTATCGAGATATATTCCCATGGCAAATGGAAATCCCCGGACGGCACCGGTCCTGAGCTTGATTATGAGCTGATGGAGTATTGCGAGGGAGGCGCACTTGAGCCGGGAAGCTATACCGGAAAAGAAGAAGAGTTTAGCGATGTCATGTTTGATATGCTGATTGCTGTAAACGACTGCAATCATGCCGGCATACTTCACCGTGACATCAAGCCACAGAATTTCTTGTGGGCTGACAAGGAACATACCCGCCTTGTTTTGGCTGATTTCGGCATAGCTTGCATTTGCCCGGAGGGAGAGTCAAGAGAGGTGCCGGATACATGGACGGCAATATATGCCGCACCGGAATTTTATGTCCGGGTACCGGGTAAGCGTCCGTCTGTCGACATTAAGAGCGATTACTATTCGGTTGGCATGTCATTGATTACCCTTATCAAAGGGGAGAAGCAGTTTGAAGAGATGACGGAGCCGGCATTGATACACATGAAGCAGGAAAACCAGCTTCCTATACCTGAGGACGTAGAGGCTCCAATCCAGACAATAATTACGGGACTTGTAGAACCTCGTATGTCAAGGCGCTGGACCTATCAGACTGTACAGAAATATGTAAACGGTGAGCTGCAGCCGGATGAGATTCCTGAAACCACCAACAAAGAGATTGAGATAACATTCAATTCTGCGCGTGGCGAAGTGGCGCATTCACGTGCAGAACTGGCTTATTATATGTTGCATGACCAGGTTCTTGGAAAGAAATACCTTTATTCAGGCAGGGTGACCAGGTGGCTTGAAGAAGCAGACCTTACCGAAGACGCGGTAGCTATTGAGGAGATTGTAGAGAAACTTTATCCCAAAGACCAGGAAGCAGGTCTTTGGGCAGCCCTGTATCTCCTTGACCCTGAGATGCCTTTCTATGGACCTGAAACTGACTTCTCATTACCGGAGGAAAAATGGGACAACTCGGATACACAGGAAGGAATTGCGGAGATGATTGATGTGTCACCGCAGTATGTCGACCATGTTAAAGGCAAGAACCTATATGATTTTTATATCGATGACATAGAGCAGAAAAATTCTCGCCTGCTGATGTACCTCTCTGCCCATGGAGCCGATGCGATTGTGAAAGAAGCCAAGAAACTTCTTAAGAATAAAGTGTATCCAAGTGAGGTTCTTGACATAATAAAATATCGTCTTGACCCGACGCTGCCATATTTTGTAGGAAGTGGACATAACGTAGAAACAATCAACGAGTTGATAGACGCGCTGGTTGACGATATGGGATATAACGCTGACCTTACAAAGAAATCCTTTGTTTATTGGCTTGCTGCGCGTGATGCCGCCCTCGCCGGAAAAATCAAGAAGATTATTGATGATGGAGGCGACAAGTGGGATGTCATTTACGCCCTTGATCCCAATATGGGTTATAATTTCATTTGTGACCCGGAAAATCCTGAAAGGGTTTTTACTCCGGCTGAGGTTGCGGAATACATGAATAAGGAAATATTCGAGCAGGGCACCATCAATGAATCAGATCCGGAGGATGTTGCGATAAGTTGTGAACTGATGTCGCCATACCAGCTCAATTCATATCTGAAATCTAAAGGCAAGTATGAGGAGGTGATTGATTGGATTGAGGAGTGCAAGGAGGATTGGGAGCAAGATGATGTAGCAAGGCTCTCTGGACCTTTCGATATATGGTTTGCAATATTCCGTTGCATCAAGGGTATGGGCGCCCAGCCTTTCTATATAATAAAGGAGGGTGATGAACCTGTGCGTTCCCTTGAGGATTTGAAGCGATATAGCAAGAAAGAGCTTTATGATGCTTTCCATGCACCCAACAGCCATCTTGACGCATGGATTGCGACTTTCTTCCAGGAGGATCCTTTTATTAGAAAGTATGAACAATTTGATTATGAAAAACTTCTTGAAAAGTACATAGAGTTTATTGACACCAACATAGGAGGCTATGCGCCGGCAGACCGTTACCATGAGGCTCTTGGTATAGTTGACAAAGCGAGCCGTAAGGTAAAAAACGGTTCGATAGCCAAACCTATCCTCACTTATGTGCTTTTGCCTATAATCCTGCTATTGCTTGCTGGAGCAGCCGCGTTCTGTTTCTGTGACGGAGGTATCCCGGGATTCAATCCCATAACTGGGCATTTCTGGCAGACAAGTGTCATGATTTCCGTGGTTCTTATCCTTGGGTTGTTTGTAAATGATGTGGACTGGGGCTTTTTCGGAAAAATTTTCGGTGGCTTTGCCGCTTCAGTTGCAATAACGTTTGGACTTAAGCTCCTGTTCGGGTTCCTCGCACCGTGGCTTGTGTGGATTCTGTTGGCAATAATTGTGTATGTTGCGGTAATTTCATTGGCATTCGTCAAATCTATCCGGGTTTCAAAACCGATTAAAAATGATGGTGAGCCTGATTTAAAGAATCCTGGTTACCAGTTCCGTGAGCTTGAAGCATTGCATTACGCTTTCAAGGACTACGAAGAACCTTTCAACAGCACAGTGGCTTATTATGCGCCGCTCCATAAAGAATACTATAACTCGATTACAAAAACCGGATTAATCGGTGGAATATACCTTGTTATAGTAAGTGCCGTGCTTTTCTTCTATACGTTTATTCTTAACCCAGGATTGAGGGGTGAGAAATCATTCGGGTACAGTGCTGCAAATCCTCTGATTGAGTATAAGGGCAAATGGACCGGAACATTCGATGAGAAAAACAAGGCGATACTGAGCATCGACAGTGTGACAGGGTTGACGGTGGATTCCGCTTCCCTGAAAATCGGCGGAAAGATTGTTGCACTGAGCGGCAGATGCAAGAAAACTGATTCGGACCGTATGGCAATTGAACTCTATAATATGAATGCAGCAGACTCTATGAGCTCATATTACGGGGAATATCTCCTTGACGGCACTAAGGAGGATGCCGGTTTGAAGCTGACAGGCAATTTCATTCCCACTAAACCTAATAAAAAAGGTGAGATTATACCTTCAGCCTTAATATTCCGCCAAGTTACGGATGAGGAGTTGGAGCAGATTGAGAAAGACGCTGTCAAGGAGTCAAAACCTAAGCGTAAATCCGCTTCATCAAAGAAAACATCCCAAAAAACGGAGTCAACCGAGCCGGAAACTTCTGCAGCAGGATTGTGGAAAGACACTATGGGAGATGATGCTCCGGCACAAAACAGTGAAGAATGAAAACTTGTAATAAATGCGGTTTTGAAAACCGTGACCTCGCAAAATTCTGCCGGGAATGTGGAGAATCCCTCGCCGTAAGCGCTGGAAAAGGGGACGCATTCGATACTCTCGTTGGCATGGATGAGATGAAGGCTGCCGTAAGGGCGCAGATTGCCCAGGCAAAGGCGGTAAACAGCAGGGTAGTCGGAGGCAAACGTATCCGTGTGCCTTTCGACATGATGATAACAGGCGCTACAGGAACCGGCAAGACCGCTTTTGCTGAGGCGCTTGCCAAGGCGCTAAAAGAAGCTGGAATCATATCACTCGACAAGGTGGTGACCGTTGATGCTGACGATTGGGGAAGCGATGAATCAAAGAAAGCCATTGATGATTCTGTTGAAGGCGTGCTTGTGGTGGATCGTGTAAACAAGTTGCTTCCTCGTGACAAGGAGGACTATGATAAGGAGGTTGTACTTGAAAACCTCACAGAGGCTATAAAGGAGGATGCCGCAGATGATTCTGTAAAGAGGGTAGTGGTGTTTACAGCCGATGATGAGTTTGAGTCATATATGGCGCGTCATGCTATTTACCGTGACGCATTCACATTCATGTTTGAGACCGATGTCCCAACAGTAGAAGAGGTCGGGCAAATATGTTGTGAAATACTTAAGCGCGACTATAATGCGGAACTCACCCCCGAAGCAAAAGATAAGCTGAACAGGGTACTGATAGAGATGAAGCGTGACACAAGCTCGACTTTCGGCAATGCACACACGGCAGTGAAGAAGTCACGTGAAATAATCAGGACAGCTGCGGTAACGGCATCCTCGGTCAACGGTGTTTTGCAGATTTTGCCTGAGCATGTTCCGGGCAAGGAATTTGTGCCGAGGTCATTTGACGAGGTGATGGGCGATTTTGACAAATTTGTCGGTGTAGATGAAATTAAACAGGCTGTTTCCGATATTGCGGCGCGAATAAGGCTTGCCAAGGCATCCGGCGAGAGTTCCGCCTCGTTGTTGCAGCACTATATGTTCCTTGGAAATCCAGGCACTGGAAAGACGACGATGGCACGCCTTTTTGCCGACGCGCTAAATGCCATGGGAGTGCTCCCTGTAGGACAGCTTGTAGAGGTGTCGCGCAGTGACCTTGTCGGTCAGTACCTGGGTCATACCGCTCCGCTTGTCAAGGCGGCATTTGATCGTGCCGAAGGTGGGGTGCTGTTCATTGACGAGGCATACGCCTTGAAAACAGATGAACGCGATCCCTTCGGTCAGGAAGCTATAAATGAAATGATTAAACTCGCTGAGGACAGGCGTGGAAGGCTTGTTCTCATCCTTGCCGGTTATACCAAGGAGATGGGTGAGTTCTGCCAGGCAAATTCCGGCATAGCATCCCGTTTCAGCGAAGTAATCAATTTCCGTGATTACAGGGCTGAGGAGCTGGAAGAAATTTTCCGCCGCCTTGTTAAGGGCAAAGGTTACAGGCTATCAGAGGATGCCGAAAGCGGTATTGCCGTATTCTTCAAATCCATGTACCTGAAGCGCCCCCGTGATTTCGGCAATGCCCGTGAGGTGCGCAACACTTTCAATAAGGCGTTGAGCCGGCTTGCATCGCGAATAGCATCCGGTGGAGAGGCAGATTCAAAAACGATTATAATGGCTGATATTGAAAGCGAGGACACAAAGCCTAAGAGCGTTGCGGAAATCATGGCTAAATTCGATGACCTTGTCGGCATGGCGGATGTAAAGGACCAGATAAAGCGTATAGCAAACCGCGTGAACTTTGACCGCAAGCGCATGGAGAGCGGCAGAGGCGACGTTACCCTCCAGAATATCCATATAGCCATAACAGGCAATCCTGGAACAGGCAAGACCACGGTAGCAAAACGCCTCGGGGAGGTATTCAAGGCTATGGGAGTGCTGCCTACCGACAGGTTGGTGGAGCGTGAACGCAAAACCCTTGTGACCTCATACGTCAATTCGGGCGCAACCAATATGAACAAGGCTGTAGATGAAGCTATGGGCGGCATTCTCTTCATTGATGAGGCGTACAATCTTTACAAGCCTTCAGGGCATGACAATGACCAGCATGGGCTTGAAGCGGTTGAAGCGTTGATGTCGCGCCTGACCAACGATGCAGGAAAATTCATTACTGTGATTGCGGGTTATCCACGCGAAATCGAATGGTTCCTTGAAAATTCAAATCCGGGCATGAAGCGCAGGTTCTCCCATAGAATCCATATTGACGATTATAATGCGGAGCAGCTTGCGGAGATATTCCGCCGTTCGGCTCATGCAAAAGGGTTTGAGCTTACACCCGAAGCTGAAAAGAGGATGCTTGAGTACATGGAGTACCTTGTGGACCACAAAGGACCTAATTTCGGCAACGCAGGAGTTGCAAACAATGTGTTGAGCCAGACTATTGAGCGCCAGAGTGAACGTCTTGCCGAGATTTACGGCATAGGTGATGAAGTGCCCGATGATTCGGTGCTGTTTACTTTTGATGCTGAGGACATTCCTAAAGAATAAAGCAGAATGAATTTTAAGAAATGCCGTGCCTGCGGCGCCACTGTGCCTGAAGGCAAATATTGCGACCAATGCGGAACACCCTTTGTTTCCGGGCAGAAGATAGGTCATAGCGGAACAGGAAAAGGGAATGTGATGCGCCTTAAGCAGATTGACGGGCGTGCCATGCTCGTGCTCCGACCAGACACCATTCTGGGTCGTGTGGAGGGCGATTATACCGATACATTAGGTCAGTTTGACTGCGTGTCAGGAACTCATGCGCGGGTAACGTGCAAAGATGGTAAGTGGATGATTGAGGACCTTGATTCCTCAAATGGCACATACGTCAACGATGACTGCCTTGTGCCTTTCAAGCCGCATGAATTCAAGTCCGGCGATGTGATTGATTTGGGAACATATCTCTTTGAGGTGCAATGAGAATAAAGATTGAGGCAGTAAGCGATGTGGGTGTAGTGCGCGCCAACAATGAGGATATTGCAATTGTGGGCGGAAAGAAAATCCGTGACAAAGCGTTGTCCTGCGAGTGCGCGGCTCCTTTGCTCGTTGCTGTTGCCGACGGCATGGGGGGATACGAGGGTGGTGAGATTGCCTCTGAAATGGTTGCAGACCAGCTGATAGACTTCTGTGAGGATGGCGACTTCACGGCGGATTCCTTCAAGAGTTGGGCTGCCGTAACAAATGAGGTGGTTCTTGCAAGGGCAAAATCGTTGAATTTCAATGATATGGGCACCACTCTCACCGGTCTGCATTTCGGAGAGGACGCCAAAGCGTTGATGTTCAATATCGGCGACAGCCGTGTGTACCGTTTGCGTGACGGAATACTGAGGCAACTGACCACCGACCACTCGATGAAGGAACTTACCAGAAATCCGGACTATCCCTCAAATATAATCTACAACTGCTTCGGGCTTGAAAAGGATTTTTTTGCCGATGTGAAGGATGTGTCGAATATGCTTCTGCCTGATGACATTGTGCTGGTATGTTCGGACGGTCTCAGTGATATGCTGCCGGATGATGAGATAGAAGCTTTGCTCCCTTCAGGGGCGGAAGCGTTGCTGTCAGCAGCAAAAAATGCCGGTGGTGAGGATAATATAACTTTTATTATAGCTGCTCTTTTGGAGGATAATAATTAAAAAACAATCATAGATATGAAGAAGAGGATTTTGCTGTCAATTGTTGCGTTAGTAGCAATGTTTGCCGGATTTTATGCTTTTGCCGGCACCAACAAAATGTATAAAGTAATGCGTAAGGAGACATCGATACACACTACTCCACGCGACAATTCGGACCAGATAAAGGCTGATAAGACACTTATGTCCCTGCAAAGAGGTGACACCCTCTATGCCGGTGAGAACACGGAGGCGTTTCTTGTAGAGCATGGAGAGAGTGGCTACCGCATGCTCCCTATTGTGTACCACGGAGTAAAAGGCTACTGCTACAGTGATGCCGTCATGCCAGTGAAAGCTGCTCCGGGTGACTCCATATTTCCTATCGTAGATGAAGCGCCTGAAGAAATGGCTGCTTTCCCGAAATCTTTGGTGAAGTGGAACACATGGGCTATGAACCTGCCGGTAGATCCCTCCTCATGGCTATGGATTATTATGGGAAGCCTTGGCTTGGGTGCTGTAATGCTTGCTGTCAGTGCTTTCTGGAAACCATTTCAAAAGGCTATCATTTTTGTATTTCCGATATGCCTTGCCGTTGCATCGGTTGCCGAAATAATCTATCTCCTTGCAATGGATGCCCACCCGCTATGGTTTTTCATGCCAAGTTGTGTAGGGTGGGGGTATGCTATTCTCGGCTTTCTTGGCTTGGGGGTGTTTCTGGGAATCCAATACCTTATGTTCTATGCCGGCTGGGCGTGCATAATGGATGCTTCTGAAAATGGCTTTAATGCGCTCAACAAGTCTATCGGCAGTGCTCCAGATATTGACGGTGAGTGGACTAATTACCTTATCGGATTGCCTGCGCTACTTGCTGTGGTGTCGCTCGTGCTTGTACTCGTTGATGCCTTTACCGGCAACACATGGGGGCTCGAGTTCTACTTCTGGATATACCTGTCTCTTGTTGCCGCAGCTCTTGTTGGCGCAGGTTACCTGGTGTCGAAAGGTAAAATCATCGGGGCGTTGGCTATTCTGGTTTACTATATTGCTGCATCTGTCGGGCTTGCCGTATCGCTTTCAATCCTTGGCTTGTATCTTGTGATTCTTATTATTGCTGTTATAGTGGTGGTTGCTGTCGGTGGGGCGCTCATAGCCGGAGTCGGCGGCGCGTTGTTTGGCGGTGAGCGTGTCACCGGTTATACTTCCGACGGGCGCAAAGTCACCGGAACCAAAGATATATATGGAAATGTCAAAGGTGACGACGGTCACACCTATAGGATGAAGTAAGAGTATGGCAGAGGAAGAAAAAGGGCTGTCCAGGCAGGACATTGAAAACATAATGGCATCGCTTCTTGAGCAGGAGAGCGGCAATGAGCGTGATTCCGAGCTTATATGTGGTGCCGTGATGCTCGCCGAAGAGGATGTGAAAGACCACAGATTCCGTCCTGTAAGGGAGTATGGCATTCTTGTAAGGGATATCCTTGACAGCAACAAGGAGATTGACGAGGTGGCGCTTGAGGTGCTTCCGCGCATGATTGATGCAGTGGAGATGACTGCATATAGCCATCTGTTGCGTGATTTGCTTGCGCAATTGATTGTAATAGCGCACAGGTCTGGTGAGGATATGGCGGAGTACCGGTATGAAGCGGAAACACTTGTAAAACTCGATATTCTTCTTGAGCCAAGTGAAACGCATAAGCCGCAGGAGGAACTGACGGCAATCCTTGAATCGATGTTTACTTCCCGGCAGCTTCTTGAGCTTATAGCCGACCCTACTATCGGGCATCTCCGGAGTGACCCCGTTGAATACACCTGGGAATGGGAATATATTTTTTATGATGTAACTGATGAACTGGACGCGATATTTGCCGATGAGCACCGTGGCATGGGATTCTGTTTCAAATACTGGAGCAAGAAAAAAGATTTGATTAAAAAGAAATATGGAATAAACTGGCGTACTCCGCATGAAATGAATCCGCGGGTTATTTTTGACTGAGCTGTATTAAATTATAAATTTGTAGCCTAATTTTACTTATGAGCCTGACAGATGAATTTTACTCTATCCTGAATGCCGGGAATGAGAGTACGGAAGCTAAAAACAAGGCGGCGGAATTAGTCCTTGCCGCACCGGTCACTCCGGAAAGTACAGGATTGCTCGCTCTGATGTACCATGACGGCATCGGGGTGCAACCAGACATGGATAAATGCTTTGAACTTGCGGAAAAGGCGGCACTGGAGGGTCACGACGGGCTTGGGTACATTATGCTCGGGTATATGTGCGATAATGCCGAGACTCCCGATCAGGCTGAAGGTGGACCACGGCAGAAGTACGACCACTATGATGCCGAGCGGTTTTATGAACTTTGTGCTGAAACCAATGGTTATTGGTCGACCGCGGCTCATCTATGGCTCGGAGACTTTTTTATGGATATGGCTCGTGGCGGTGACCCGGAAATTGCCATTGAGCATTATGAGGCAATAGGTGATAAGAAAATGGACGCTGCTTGTAAGCTTTGCGACTACTATTGGGACCAGAAGGAGTATGAGGATGAACATCCGGATGGCTACAAGATGGATGGTCTTGAAGAAAAACTATTTCGGTGGACAAGCGTCGCAAGTGATTTTAACCCGGAGGAATATATGTATCGTCTCGGGTGGTGCTATATGGACAATATTGGGGTGAAAGATGATGAGGATGGTACGATGATGGCACGCTTATATTGGGAATTAGCTTTTGATCTTGGCGACTGGAGAGGGGCGTCGGCATTGGCTTTCCTATATGAAGAGCAGCTGAAAAATCTCTCTGATACAGAAAAAGATGAATGGGAACGCCTCAGATGTGAGCACGAGTTGCAGATGTGGAAAAAACTCAGTGATATGGCACGTGAAAAGCAGTGGGCGGAAGAACCCGACTGCTCTATTGAAGAGGACTGATACCCGGCTTGTGTCCGGGTCTCATCCGGCGCACGTTCCCGATGTTGAGTGAGGATGACATCGCCTTTCCAAGGCTCATTTTGATGCAAGCCCGATGCTGTCCCTACACTCAATGCTGCGCATATCGTGTAGGGCTTAAACGACTGACGTGTCTCCGACACATCCTAACGGTGAGGTACGTCGGAGACGT
>DAAJ01000099.1 GCA_001701115.1 Bacteroidales bacterium GP2 | reverse complement strand
GAAAACCAAGTCCGCCAAAAATACCAAAAAACCGGAAACCGCTACTCCCTCTGACATCCCCAAAGCCGAAAACCACCATACGGAGGTTGTGGAAGAGCTGTTCACCGGCGAATACAAGCCTGAGCCTGTTGCCGTGAAGCTCAAATTCAACGTCCTGGAAATTTCCAGAGAGCGCATACGCGCCATGGCGCAGGACATCGTAAACGAATGGCATGCTCAGGGGCGCACCCCGGAGAGTGACGGCATCTTCATGCCGCGCCTCCGCCAGGAAATCAAGGAGCGTTGCAACCGCATCAGGGAGCAGCTCGCGCAGATGCCGCCGAAGCACGACATCGCCGAGGCTGAGTGGCGCGAACTCCTCGCACGCACCGCGTAAGGCAATCCCGAAACTTTTATTACCTTTGTGGGAAAATACATATTCCACATGATTGAATATCTCAGAGGCGCAATTGCCGAACTTACCCCGACATACGCTGTGATTGACTGCAATGGTGTAGGCTATATGCTAAACATAAGCCTCAGCACATACACCGCAATCCAAGCCGCAAAAGATGCTAAACTCCTTGTGCACGAAGCGATAAGGGAAGACGCATGGCAGCTTTACGGTTTTGCTGAGGAAAGGGAGCGTTCACTCTTCCGTTCGCTCATCGGAGTAAGCGGCGTAGGAGCCGGAACAGCCAGAGTCATCCTATCCTCCCTTGCGCCTGCGGAACTTGAAAAAGCAATCATAGCAGGCGACCATGCGAAGCTCAAAAATGTAAAAGGCATAGGGGCAAAAACGGCGCAAAGAATAATTGTTGACCTCCGGGATAAAATAAAGCCGGGTAGTGATGCGTTTATATCACAGCCTACCGTTTCAAACGAAACTTTTGAAGAAGCACTTGCGGCACTTGTAATGCTTGGGTTCCCGAAACCGGCAGCACAAAAAGCGCTCAAAAAAATATTCGACGCCAACCCGCTGGTCAAGGTCGAATCTGCGGTCAAGCAGGCGCTTGCCATGATGTAGCTCTTCATTTCTTTCGGCGGCAGGCGGATTGACAATGAGTATCTGCTTGAAACCACGCCATATATCATGTATTCTTGCGGTAATAATCGCAGGCATATTATCGTGCGCACGCGCGCATGCGCTCGCAGATACGCTTCCCGCAACCCCTGTGCAGCGCACTATACCCGCCGATTTCAAGGAGCTGGCTTCAAAGCCCTATCCTGCCGACCTGCGCAATCCTGACAACCTCACCACCCAGGCTGAGTACGACCCGGAAACCGGATTGTATGTCATACGCACCCGTGTCGGGACAATGGACATCGTAACACCGTTCACACTAACTCCTGCGCAGTACCAACTGTGGCAAAACGACATATCCATGCGCAAAAGATGGCGTGAGCTGGACAAACAGACCGCGGAGGGGAAGAACAAAGAGCCATTCAATGTGCTTGACATGAACTTCGCCCTCGGTCCATTGGATCGTATTTTCGGACCGGGAGGTGTGAGGCTGCGCACGCAAGGTTCCGTGCTCATCACAACAGGAATAAAAACCACCAAGACCGACAATCCTGCCCTATCTTTGCAGAGCAGGCGCAAAACATATTTCGACTTCGACCAGAAAATACAGGCTACCATAACAGCAACCGTAGGCGACAGGCTCAAATTTGACATGACTTACAATACCGATGCCACCTTTGATTTCGATTCCAAGAACCTGAAGCTAAAATATGACGGCACGGAGGATGACATTGTAAAGAGCATTGAAGCGGGCAATGTCAGCATGACAACCGGCTCATCGCTAATACGCGGAAGCGCGGCGCTTTTCGGCATAAAGAGCACATTGCAGTTTGGAAAACTCACGGCAACAGCGCTTGTGTCACAGCAAAATTCCGAATCAAGGTCTGTCAGCACCCGTGCAGGAGTGCAGACTACCCCTTTCAAGGTGAATGCTGACGAATATGACCAGAACCGCCATTATTTCCTCGCTC
Source organism: Bacteroidales bacterium GP2 (assembly GCA_001701115.1). GTDB lineage: Bacteria > Bacteroidota > Bacteroidia > Bacteroidales > Muribaculaceae > Paramuribaculum. The sequence goes on along the minus strand of DAAJ01000099.1, from coordinate 8,240 downwards.
AATTTTTCCGCGACAATTATGACTCATTTGCCGCGAAGCTGCCATACGTGTCAAGCGGCATAAAGATTACCCGAATCGAAGTTTGGGTGACAAATAAGAGCGGGCAGTACAACCAAAGCCGCAATATTGTAGGATTCATGGACCTTGGAGAAAGCACGCATCTTGTAAACAGCTACTGGATTCCTAACCCTGCGCTGCAAAATCCGGCGAATGCCTCAAACAATCTGCTCAGTGTCATAAAAGAAGATTATCCGGGAGCGAGAAATATCAACACTGTCACCCAGGCACTTGCCCCATTGGCACAATTCGGCATTGAAGGTGGAAGGGATTTCGAGAAAGTGGAAAGCGCGCGTCTGCTTCCGGAAAGCGAATACATCCTCAACTCCACCCTCGGATACATATCACTCAAAAGCCAGCTTAACGCTGACGAAGTGCTCGGAGTTGCATACGAATACACTTACCATGGTCAGGTTTACCAAGTGGGTGAATTTTCATCGGACATTACCGAGACAAACAGGTCGCTGTATGTCAAAATGCTGAAAAGCACAACCCAGGATCCACGTTTGCCTATGTGGAGGCTCATGATGAAAAATGTTTACCCGCTCGGGGCATACCAGGTGCAGAAAAGCAATTTCAAACTCCAGGTCAAATACCTGTCGGACACTACCGGCACGGAAATAAACTTCCTGCCAATTGCATCAGTGAGCGGCACTCCCCTCCTCCAGCTCACCGGGCTTGACCGCATAGACTCCAACGAAGCGTCAAATCCTGACGGCTTCTTCGATTTCATTGACGGATATACTATTCTTCCGACATCCGGCAAAATCATCTTCCCGCTTGCCGAGCCTTTCGGAGAGGGATTGAAAAACAGGGTGAACGACCCGGCGGTAGCCCCGTTCCTATATCAGGAGCTGTATGATTCAACCCTCGTTATCGCACGGCAGTTCGCCGACAAAAACAAATTCATCATTACTGGTGAATACCAGGCAAGCGCGGGCTCACAGATCCGCCTTGACGCAATGAATGTGCCGCGTGGCTCGGTGGTGGTGACCGCCGGAGGAGTCACGCTTGTTGAAAACAGCGACTATACTGTTGATTATGCCATGGGAATCGTTACGATTACAAACCAAAGCATCATAGACTCCGGTCAGAGCATCAATGTCACTCTGGAAAACCAGTCGCTTTTCAGCACCCAGCGCAAAACCCTCCTCGGTCTTGATTTGAACTATAAATTCAGCAAAGGCTTCAATCTTGGTGCTACTATCATGCACTATTCCGAGAAAGCATTGACTGAAAAAGTGAACATCGGCAATGAGACTGTAAACAATACCATTCTCGGGCTAAATATGGCTTACAACACCGATGTGAACTGGATAAACACACTCCTCAACAAAATCCCTACCGTTGATGCAGTCGCTCCGTCACATCTCAGCGTAATAGGTGAAGTTGCAAAGCTTATGCCGCACCAGCAGAAATCCGGTTCAAACAAAGGAAGCTCGTATATTGATGATTTTGAAAGCAGCCAGACCGGAATTGACCTGCGCTCGCCTTTCGGTTGGTTTCTCAGCTCAACGCCTTATGAAAACGGTTCAAATGCACTTTTCCCCGAAGCGGCATTGAGCAACAATCCCGCTTACGGCATGAACCGCGCTTTGCTGAACTGGTACTATATCGACAGGTTGTTTACGCAACGGAATTCTTCACTGTGCCCCGGATACCTGCGTAGCGACCTTAAGCAACAGTCGAATCCGTATGTGCGCGAAGTCACCTCACGCGAAATTTTCCCGGACAGGCAGCTTACCTACGGCGAGTCCTCCACTATCCAAACCCTCAACCTGTCTTTCTATCCGGACGAGAGGGGACCGTACAATGTCGATGCGACAAACATTGACAGCGAAGGCAAGCTGCTGTATCCTGAAAAAAGATGGGGAGGAATCATGCGCCGCCTTGACAACACCAACTTTGAGCAAAGCAATATCGAGTATGTCCAGTTCTGGCTGATGAATCCGTTCCTTGATCCGGAAAATCCTAACTATGAAGGGGGCGACCTTTATTTCAATTTCGGCGAAATTAGCGAGGACATCCTCAAGGACGGAATGAAGTCCTACGAAAACGGGGTGCCTGTAGACGGCAACGAGCAGTTTATGCAGACAACAAACTGGGGACGCGTTTCATCGCAGAACTCGCTCACATACGCTTTTGACAACAATACAACAGCACGAAACATACAGGACGTTGGTCTTGACGGTCTTCCAAATGAGAGTGAGTTTAATTTCCCGACCTACGGGGATTATGTTGACGAGCTGCGCCGGAAACTACCGGCTGCCACAATAGACAAAATGAATGCTGACCGTTTCTCTCCGATGAATGACCCGGCAGGTGACAATTACCACTTTTACCGTGGCTATGATTACGATGAGCAGAGGCTTTCAATCCTTGAACGCTACAAGCGATACAACGGAGTTGAGGGGAACTCCCTCTCACCGGAGGATGCGGGCGAACCGCTATACCAGTCATCGCGCAACCTGCCGGATGTGGAGGACATAAACCAGGACAACACACTGAATGAATATGAAAGATATTTCCAATACAAGGTTTCAATCCGACCGGAAGACCTGGAGGTTGGCAAGAATTTCATAACAGACAAGCAGGTGTCTCTTGTAAGCCTGCGCGATGGAAGCGATGCCGAAGTGGAATGGTACCAGTTCAAAATCCCCCTCAGCGAATATGAGAGGATTGTCGGCTCCATTGCTGATTTCTCTACGATACGCTTCATGCGAATGTTCATGACAGGATTCAAACGCACCACGCACCTTCGTTTTGCTACCCTTGAACTCGTGCGTGGAGAGTGGCGTACCTACGATTTCAACCTCAATACCCGCGGGGATGCGCCTGCTGAAGGACAGCTCGATGTGTCGGTCGTCAACATCGAGGAAAATTCATCCCGCACTCCGGTCAACTATGTGCTCCCTCCAGGAGTCAACAGAATCTCCGACCCTGGGCAAACACAGATTGTGCAGCTTAACGAGCAGTCTATGTCGCTCACAGTAAGCGATCTCGATGCCGGGAACGCGAGGGCTGTGTACCGCAACACCATGCAGGATTTACGCAATTACCGCCGATTGCAGATGTGGGTGCATGCAGAAGCCCCGATAAATGATGCAAATTCGCTCCGCTCCGGGGAACTCTCGCTATTCATCCGCCTTGGCAGCGATGTTAAAAACAACTATTACGAATACTCCATACCGTTGACCCTCACTCCGCCGGGAAGATACAGTGACACCCGCGCCGACCGCGAAATAGTATGGCAACCGGCAAACAGGCTCAACTTGCTCCTTGAAAACCTCGTCGCTGTAAAGGAAGCACGAAACCGCATGCGCTCTGAAAACGGCTCCGGAGTCAGCTTTACAACCTTGTTCAGCGAGCGTGACCCGGATAACGAACAAAACCTCATATCGGTGCTCGGCAATCCCTCACTCAGCGATATACGCGTGATGATGATTGGAATTAGGAATAATTCCTCTGTCACCAAAGGTGGAACAGTGTGGGTAAATGAGCTTAAGGTCACTGACTTTGAAAGCACCGGAGGATGGGCGGCAAAGGTGAATGCAAACCTCGGACTAAGCGACATAGCCACCATCAATTTCGGCACTCACATTGAAACCGCCGGATTTGGCGGCGTGGACCAGAACCTTAATTCACGACGGATGGATGATTATACCCAGGTTAACTTTGCGGTTCAGGGCGACATAGGACGGTTCGCGCCGTCATCGGTGAAACTGAAAGCACCGGTCTACTACTCTATGATGAAGGAACGCATCACACCCAAATATAATCCTCTCGACAGGGATGTGCTTCTGAAAGACGCGCTTGACGACGCACCGACAAAACACGCACGCGACTCAATACAATCTTATGCCATAGAGCGCTCTACCGTAACCAGTTTCAGTGTAACCGGGCTCAACTTCGGAGTGAAGAGCAAAAAACCGAAACCATGGGATCCGGCGAACTTCACGGTAAACTTTTCCTTCAACAAACAGTCGAAGAGCGATCCTACTACGGAATACGAGAACGCAAATGACTACCGCGGCAGCTTCCAGTATTCATATTCTCCAAGGGTGAAGGGTTTAAAGCCATTCTCAAGAATCAAATCCAAGGCAAAGAATCTCAAATTCTTCAAGGAATGGGAAATAAACTGGCTTCCTAACTCCATCTCGTTCCTCACCACCATGTCCCGCTACTACTATGAGCAACAGACAAGGAGTGAAATTGACAACGGCTTCACTCTTCCGGTCCAAGTGAGCAAAAATTTCTTATGGGACAGGCAGCTCAACCTGTCCTGGGCTATAACCAAGTCGCTGAATGTCAATTTTACCTCAAATACCTCAGCGAGAATCGAAGAGCCTGTCGGGGCAGTTAACAAAAAACTGTTCCCGGACCGCTACAAAGAGTGGAAAGACACTGTGATGCAATCAATCCTGCACCTTGGTACTCCCTGGGGCTACAACCAGACATTTTCAACATCTTACAGAGCGCCGTTCAACCGTATTCCGGCAATTGATTTCATAAACGGTTCCGTGAGCTACAACTCCTCATACCGCTGGGCGCGCGGAGCAACTGTTGACGGTGTAAATATGGGCAACTCAATAGCCAACCAGGGAGCATGGAGTGCTGACGGCTCAATAAATTTCGAGGGATTATACAATAAAATCGCATGGTTCAAGAAAGTGAACGAGCGATTCTCGTCAGCCCCGCAGCGACCCGGCACACGAAAAAGAGAGACGCGGGCAAAAAGATTTATCCGTTCTTATCCCTTGCGTGAAGACACCACGGTGCTGGTAAAGCATAATCTCAAAACCAAGAAAGTGAATATCACGGTTGCTGACGCTGCGACCGGAAGAAAGCTGAACGCAAAAACAAGGATTGTGGACGAAAACAGCATTGAAATACTTGCTAAAGGGAAGGAAAACATCAATGTTACCGTAACAGAAATACGCACGGAACACCACGGATTCTGGAGCGACCTCGCGCAGTTTGCAACACGATTTGCTATGTCCCCGCGTAACGCTTCGGTAAAATGGCGCAAAGTGCAGTCTCTGAGCCTGCCGCTTTTCCGTCCGGAAATAGGCAATGCTTTCGGTCAGAGCCGTGCCTATGGTCCAATGTCGCCGGGACTTGATTTCGCATTCGGATTTACCGGAGAAAGCTATATTGAACGTGCAAAAAAGAGAGGATGGCTGATGCTTGACGACGGGCAGACCTCACCGGCGATATATTCGCGGACAAACGAGGTGACATTTGAACTCAGCCTTGAGCCGATAAAAGGGCTACGCATAAGCCTGATGACAAACCGCACCGACAACCGCAGCAATTCAGTGCAGTTCATGTACGTCAATATGCCTACTTCGCTCAGCGGAAGCTATACCAAAACACATTGCGCAATCGCAACCGCTCTCCGCTCAAGCAATGCGGATAACGGATACGCAAATGCAGCGTTTACCGACTTCATAAATGCAATCCCGGTTATTGCAGAAAGAGTCAACGCGCAGTACGCAGGCACACATTACCCCGAAACAGGATTTATGAGCGGGCACTCTCTCGCAGGTCAGCCATACAGCAGCGAAGTATGCGCCCCGAGCATTACCGGAAGCGATGTGCTGATCCCTGCATTCCTTGCTGCGTACACCGGACGCTCACCGCGCAAACAGTACCTGAATCCATTTCCAGGGCTTGCCGCCGCACTCCCCAACTGGCGCATCACCTACGACGGTCTCGGCAGAATCGCCGCACTGAAAAACATCTTCAAAACCATTGTCCTGAACCACTCCTACCAATGCACCTATTCAGTAGGCTCTTACAGCTCTTACCTGAACTGGATAAGTGCAGACGGCGGCGCTACAGGCTTTACCCTGAACGAACTTACCGGACTGCCCATGCCCTCATCACAATACAACATATCTTCTGTTGCGATAACAGAGAGATTCGCACCGCTGATTGGAATAGCGGGAACATTGAAAAACGACCTGACGATAAACGCCGAGTGGCGCAACAGCCGCACATTGACACTCAACACATCTGCCGGGCAGGTGGTAGAATCCACAACAACAGGAATAACCGCAGGAGTCGGATATAAGATTGTCGGATTCAATTCGGTACTTAAGCTCAAAGGCTCACAGCAAGGAATAAGCAATGACCTGACTGTGAACAGTGACTTCTCCTACCAGGTCAACCAAGCGCTCATTCGCAGGATTGAAACAGCATACACGCAGGCGACTTCCGGTACACGCACAATAGGAATAAACCTCACCGCAAACTACATACTGTCACGGCGCGTTACCGTTGGAATGTTCTTCGAGCACCACATCAACACACCGATAGTCAGTTCCAACGCCTATCCGGTCACCGACACCGCTTACGGGCTAAGCTTCAACCTATCCCTATCACGGTAAGGCTCAGAAAGATTTAAATGGATCGGTTGGAATTGTAGAGGCGTTGCCATCGCGTCCGGCATAGTAGTGAGGCGACATTATCTCTACTCCTGCTTCATTGAACAGATCCTGTATATTCTGGTGCAGGTCGGTCATTATCTGCGATAGCTTGTCCGCATCCTTTATGTATGCGTTTATCTGGTAGCAGGGATAATAGTCCTGAAGCTCGGTTTCAAGCACAAATGGCTTTGGATGTTCAAGCACTCCCGGTGTGCTTCGCGCGGCATCAATCAGCAACTGGTGCACCTGGCGCCAAGGCACGTCATAGCCGATAGTGACTGTGGTATGGATTATCAGACCGTACCGGCGTGCTGATGCACTGTAGTTGACAGTATGCGATGACATGATGAATGAGTTCGGAATTGTCACCACTTCATTTTTCGGCGTGCGCAAACGTGTGACAAAAGGAGTTTTCTCAACCACATTTCCAACAGTGTCATTAAGCTTGATTTTGTCGCCAATTTTGAACGGACGCATATATGTGATTACAAGCCCCGCTATAATGTTGCCGATTACAGTGCTTGAGCCAAGCGACACAATCAATCCCACAAAAACTGAAATACCCTGGAACACTCCAGAATTTGACCCTGGCAGATAAGGGTAAATCATCGCTATCATGAATGCGTAAAGCAGGAAACGGATAATATTGAAAGTGGGTTGCGCCCAGTCGGGATAAAAACCAGATATTTTAAGTTTCTTGCTCTCTATTTCGTTTGCAATGTAGCGGAGACCCTTGATGATATACTTTATGCAGTACCAGATGACAAGGATTATAAAGAGGTTTGGAATATATTCGCCTATGGATTTAAGCACCATTTTGATAGGCTCCAATATATACTGGAATATCGTCATGGCGAGCTTTTCTGTCTGCGGGAAAATTGCGAACAGGATAGGCACACTGAACATGAGCTGTATCAGCAACACGAGATAGCGCAGGATATTGCTGAAAAATATGAGCATTCGCCCGAGCCGGTGGGTATTAAGTAGTTCATAGTCACGAATTATCACCGGCTTTAGCCTCTGCTGCTTGAAACGGATAATTTTGCGGCGCAGCTTGCGAAAAAGGTAATTGGTGAGCTTGAAAAGCAAATACTGCACCACAAGCACAAGAATGAACAGCGCTGCACGCTTTGCAATCTGAAGGAAACTGTTGTCATCTTTCAGCTTCTTTATTTTCGCGTCGAAAACGGAAGAATAATTATCGGCAAGCTCCTGACGTGAGGTGCCCTGCCACAAGGCATCCTGGTCGGTCAGAGTCAGAATCACTTTGTTGCCGTACATAATGTCGGTGTAGTCGCCATTTTCAAGAGTATGAACCGAGTCACGGCGCAATCTCCTGTCCTTGCCTATCTTCATCAATATGTCGCTTGCCATTTCAGCACGGTCATGCGCCGAATAGCCTCCACGCGCCGCATAAAGCGTAAAGAGAGTGTCACCGTCCACAATGAGAGGTACTCCCGGAGTGACTGCCCTAAGGGAATCTATGCTCCTGCGCTGCTCGACCAATTTAAGCGAGTCGGCTGTATTAGTGCGATTGAGGGCGTTGTCCAACTCGGAGCGAAGCAAAATCTCGTTGAGCTTCATTTCCTGGAGCTGCAATTCCATCTCCTGCAAGCGAATGGAATCGCGCCGATAGCGCTCCGCAGCTGTGAGGGAATCAGCCGCTATGGAATCGGTATTTGCATCGGCAAATGCAGTCTGTATAAACTCTTCCGCCTTACGCATAAGCTGCGGTGAAGCATAAATATGTGA
>DAAJ01000120.1 GCA_001701115.1 Bacteroidales bacterium GP2 | reverse complement strand
TAAAATAATAAATTGTTAACGCGGGATTGATTGATTTTTAGTAATTTTGCAGTCTAAATACACCTTAGAAATCATAAGTATGTCAGACGTAAAGAAAATCAAGACAGCATTGGTTTCAGTTTATCATAAAGATGGACTGGACAACATCCTATATATGCTTCATGAACAGGGAGTTAAATTTCTGTCTACTGGAGGCACAAAATCGTTTATCGAAGGACTCGGTTATCCTTGCCAGGCAGTTGAGGATCTCACATCTTATCCCTCAATCCTTGGCGGACGTGTAAAGACCCTTCATCCCAAAATTTTCGGCGGCATCCTCGGACGACGTGAGAATGAGGGCGACCGTGACCAGATGGCAAAATATGAGATTCCTGAAATTGACCTTGTAATCGTAGACCTCTATCCTTTTGAGGAAACAGTTGCATCAGGCGCTTCTCAGGAAGATATCATTGAAAAAATCGACATAGGCGGCATATCCTTGATTCGTGCCGGTGCCAAAAACTTCAATGATGTTGTTATCGTTGCTTCAAAGGCACAGTACCGTCCCCTTGCAGAAATGATTGGTCGCAATGGCGCGCAGAGCACCCTTGCGGAACGCCGTTTCTTTGCAGGTGAAGCATTTGCTGTTTCTTCCGGCTACGACAGCGCAATCTACAATTATTTCGCTGAAAACTCCACCCCGGAATATCTCCGAATCGCAATTGACGGCAGCAAGGCTATGCGTTACGGCGAAAACCCTCATCAAAAAGGATTTTTCTTCGGCAAATTTGATGAAATGTTTGAGCAGGTGCATGGCAAAGAGATTTCATACAATAACCTCCTTGATATTGATGCCGCAGTGTCACTGATGGCTGAATTTGGCGATGACACCCCCGCATTTGCCGTGCTCAAGCACAACAACGCCTGCGGTCTTGCTGTGCGCCCCACCCTCATTGAGGCTTGGAAAGACGCGCTTGCCGGAGACCCCGTGAGCGCTTTTGGCGGAGTCCTTATCACCAACACCGCTGTTGATGCTGAAACCGCGGCTGAAATCGACAAGATTTTCTTTGAGGTGATTATTGCTCCGGCATACTCAGACGAAGCGCTCGAAATACTTCGCCACAAAAAGAACAGAATCATTCTCATTCAGCGTGGCAAACTCACCACAACCCGCCAGTTCCGCTCTATCCTCAACGGTGCACTTGTGCAGGAGCGCGACCTCGCTGTTGAAACCGTAGACGACCTCAAGCAGGCAACAGAGAAGGCTGTAACACCCGAACAGGTTGCCGACCTCCTCTTTGCCAATAAGATTGTAAAGCACAGCAAGAGCAATGCAATTGTGCTTGCTAAAAACAATCAGCTTCTTGCAAGCGGCATCGGTCAGACATCACGCGTTGATGCCCTTCGACAGAGCATCGCAAAGGCTCAGTCATTCAACTTCGACCTCAATGGAGCTGTTATGGCATCGGACGCATTCTTCCCATTTGCCGATTGTGTTGAGATTGCCCACAATGCAGGCATTGATGCAGTTATCCAGCCCGGTGGATCTATCAGGGACCAGGAAACTATCGACTACTGCAACAAAAACGGCATAGCTATGGTTATTACCGGCATCCGCCACTTCAAACATTGATACTAACACTACACCTTATTATATATAACGAATATGGGCATTTTTTCATTGACCAAGGAGATTGCGATTGATCTCGGCACGGCCAATACCATTATAATCCACAATGACAAGATTGTCATTGACGAGCCCTCAATCGTTGCGATTGAGAAACGCACCGACAAGCTCATTGCTGTCGGCAAGGAAGCACAACTCATGCAGGGCAAGGAGCCTGAAGGCATCCGCACCATCCGTCCGCTCCGCACTGGCGTGATTGCCGACTTTAAAGCTGCGGAGATGATGATTCGTGGCTTCGTTGAGAAAGCAAGCTCCAAGAGCAGATGGTTCAGCCCCTCCATGCGCATGGTTGTCGGCATACCATCTGGCGCATCAGAAGTTGAAATCAGGGCTGTCCGTGACTCCTCCGAGCATGCCGGTGGCAGGGACGTATATATGATTTTTGAGCCTATGGCTGCTGCACTCGGTATTGGTCTTGATGTGCTTGCGCCTGAAGGCAACATGATTGTGGACATAGGCGGCGGCACAACTGAAATTGCCGTCATCTCCCTTGGCGGAATCGTCAGCAACAAGAGCATCAAGATTGCTGGCGACGACCTCACCAATGACATCCAGGACCACATGCGCCGTGTGCACAATGTGAAAGTTGGAGAACGCACTGCTGAACTTATCAAGATGAATGTCGGTTCTGCGCTCACCGAACTCGAAAATCCTGTTGATGACTATATTGTTCATGGTCCTAACCAGATGACTGCATTGCCTATGGAAGTGCCTGTGTCATATCAGGAAATTTCGCACTGCATTGAAAAATCTATTTCAAAGATAGAGGCGGCTGTGCTGTCCGCACTTGAACAGACACCTCCTGAACTCTACGCCGACATTGTTAAAAACGGCATCTATCTTGCTGGTGGCGGCGCACAGCTCAGAGGACTTGACAAGCGTCTCACTGACAAAATCGGCATCCAGTTCCACATTGCAGAAGATCCCCTCCTTGCTGTTGCTAAAGGTACAGGAGTAGCACTGAGAAATATAGAGAAATTCTCATTCCTTATCCGGTAAACATCAGTATCACCGGGAAGCAATATAAACCTTCCGGCATTCTGCCGGAGGGTCTGTAACGTTGGAAATAGATGAGAAACCTAATCAACTTTTTTTTCCGTTATAGCGCGTGGATACTCTTTATTATCTACGTAGTTGCTTCTTGCGTGCTTTTATTCCGGAACAATCCTTACCAGCACCACGTCTACCTCACATCGGCAAACACTGTTTCCGCAGGAGTCTATTCAGCATCGGCGTCAGTGACGGCATATTTCAATCTCCATGAGATTAATGAGGATTTGCAGAGAAGGAATGCCGACCTCGAATTGGAAGTGTTGAACTTGCGCCAGACCTTAGCGGCTTACAAAGAAAAAGAATATGCCGACTCAGTGCCTGTCGATTCATCTATTGCGAGATATTCCTATGTGATTGCCCATGTCATTAACAACACCGTTAATAAGTCGCACAATTACATCACTCTCAATAAAGGGGAACTCGACGGGGTCAAACCTGAAATGGGAGTCGTGGACCAGAATGGAGTGGTAGGAATTGTAAACCTCACGGCTCCTCACTCTGCAAGAGTCATTTCGCTGCTCAATCCCAACCTACGCCTTTCATGCAAAGTCAAAGGGCAGAACCATGTGGGTTCGCTTGTTTGGGAAGGGGGCGATTACACAACCGCTATCCTTGAAGAACTTCCCCGCCATGCGGAATTTCATGAAGGTGACACAATTGTTACAAGCGGCTACTCCACAGTGTTTCCTGAAGGAGTGCCTGTAGGAACCGTAATAAAAGGCATGAGGGACCATGACGAGAATTTCTACACACTCAAGGTCAAACTCTTCACCGACTTCCCCACCCTTTCCACCGTGCGCGTAATCAGCGATGCGATGAAAGATGAAATCACCCAGCTCGAACAATCCACTTTAGAACCGGCAAAAAAGTTTTAATCACGCATGAGCAAAACCACTCTGAAATTCATAGTTCTCGCGCTCGTCCTCATCATGCTTCAGGTAGTGGGGTTGAATCACTTTTGCCTGTTTGGAATTGCAATGGCTTTTGCCTACATATATCTCATTCTTCATCTGCCGCTCGACCTGAACCAAAACTGGGTGCTGACCATCGGCTTCTTTTTAGGATTGGTTATTGATGTGTTTTCCGACACTCAGGGAATGTGCGCGTTGAGTTGCACTATTCTTGCTGCGCTGAGAAAGCCGGTGCTTAAACTCTATCTCCCCAGGGAAGAGGAACTGACAGACCCTTGCCCCTCTATGGTAAGCATAGGCACTGCGGTATTTGTAAAATATGCGCTTACAATGTCGCTTGTCTACTGCATCTGCATCTACCTAATTGAAGCCTTCTCCCTCTTCTCTCCCGTCAGGCTTGGTCTACGCATTGCCGGAAGCACCGTTCTGACATGGCTTGTGGTTCTTGCTATTGACACAATTGTTTCACGAAGCAATGAGAAAAGACTATAATCTCGAAAAACGAAAATATGTTGTAGGGGGATTGATAGTAATCATTGTATGTATCTATTTGATTCGCCTGTTCAATCTTCAGGTTGCTGATTCAAAATACAAGGCATACGCCGATTCAAACGCATTCCTCAAAAAAGCGATATATCCCTCACGAGGAATCATTTATGACCGTAATGGCAAAGTTGTGGTGTACAACCAGCCGGCATACGACATAATGATGATTCCGAAGGATGTGCAGTCTTTTGACACCCTTGATTTTTGCCGCACGCTCTCGATTACTCCAGAGCAATTCAAAAAAAGGATTGCGGATATGAAGAACCGGCGCCTGAACCCCGGCTATTCGGCTTACTCTCCGCAAACATTCATGACTCACTTGTCGGCGGAAGATTACGGCAAACTCCAGGAGAAAATGTACCGCTATCCCGGATTCTTCATCCAGAAAAGAATACTCCGTGAATATGGCTACAATACCGCTGCAAATATCCTCGGAAACATCAGGGAAGTTTCGCAGGCAGACATTGACCGCGACTCATATTACTCACCGGGCGACTATACCGGTGACCTTGGGGTGGAAAAGAGTTACGAGACCTACCTAAGGGGAGAAAAAGGAGTTGAGATTCTTATCCGCGATGCAAAGGGACAGATTCAAGGGCGATACGAAAACGGAGCGCATGACCGCAACGCCATTTCCGGCAGAAACCTGAAACTCGCCATTGACATTGACCTGCAGCAGTACGCCGAGTCACTGATGGTCAATAAAATCGGGGCTGTAGTCGCAATTGAGCCACAGACAGGTGAAATACTTGCTATGGTTTCGTCACCTACCTATGACCCTTCGCTGCTTGTAGGAAGGAAAAGGGGGGCAAACTACAAAGAACTTGTAAATGACAAGTACAAACCTCTTTTCGACCGGGCACTCATGGCGGCATACCCTCCCGGCTCAACTTTCAAGCCGGGGCAAGGACTGATCCTCCTGCAGGAAGGAATCATTAACCTTTCAACCATGTATCCGTGCTATCATGGATATATCAATGGCGGTCTGAAAGTTGGCTGCCACGGGCATGGTTCACCCATTCCATTGAAACCCGCTTTGCAAACATCCTGCAATGCGTTTTTCTGTTGGGGCTTCAAAAACATGATGGACCGTAAATCAAAATACGGCAGCACTGCGGAAGCGTTTGAAGTCTGGAAAAACCATCTCGTGTCACTTGGCTACGGCTACCGCCTTGGAGTTGACCTGCCAAGTGAAAGCCGTGGATTTATACCTAATGCACAGTACTATAACAAGCGGTATGGCGAAAACCGGTGGAATGGCAATACCATCATTTCAGTGTCAATCGGGCAGGGTGAGGTTTTAGCCACACCGTTGCAGATAGCGAACTTATGCGCAACTATTGCAAACCGCGGATGGTTCATTACACCCCACGTTGTAAAAGAAATTGAAGACACGGTCCTCCCCTCAAATCTTACAGACAAGAGATTCCCTACTATCAATCAGAATTACTTCAATGATGTTGCGGAGGGAATGAGAATGGCTGTTTTGGGAGGCACATGCCGTCTTGCGAATTTGCCAGACATCGAAGTTGCGGGCAAAACCGGAACGGCGCAGAACCCCCATGGCAAGGACCACTCCGCTTTCATTGGCTTCGCTCCTTACAACAACCCGAAGATTGCAGTCTGCGCTTATGTTGAAAATGCAGGATTCGGCGCCACATTCGGTGTGCCTATCGGCAGCCTTGTTATGGAAAAATACCTGAAAGGGCATATTTCTGACGAAAGGAAATATCTTGAACAAAGGATGTTGGAATCAAATACAATAATATACAGTGGAGTCAAAAAACATTAACCAGTCATATTTCCGTTATGTCGACTGGTTCACTGTCGCCATATACCTTGTTCTCATAGTCGCCGGAGTTTTCAGCGTCTATGCGGCAAGCTATGACTTTGACAACGCAAGCATTTTCGACTTCAATGAATTTTCGGGCAAGCAGGTGCGCTGGATTGGATGTGCACTTGCCCTCGCGTTGATGATTCTGCTCATAGATGCGCGTATGTACGAAACCTATGCCTATCCGGTGTACATATTCGTGGTTTTGCTGATGGTCGTCACGATATTTGTTGCGCCGGACATACAAGGGTCGCGGTCATGGATTGTGCTTGGACCCGTAAGCTTCCAGAGCGCGGAATTCGGCAAATTCGCCACGGCGCTTGCGCTTGCCAAGCTTTTCAGCACCTATGATTTCAAGCTGAATGAAAAACCGGCTAACTATTTCCGCGCGCTCCTCATTATCTTCATTCCTATTATTCTTATTCTCGCACAGAAGGAAACCGGGTCGGCACTCGCCTACCTTGCTCTGTTTTTTGTCCTGTACCGCGAGGGCATGAGCGGGCTTGTGCTCCTTGCTGCTTTTTGCGCCGTGCTCTTTTTTGTGCTTGCTGTGAAATATGCGGACATACCATTCATGGGAATAAGCCTCGGCGAGGCTCTTGTGTTCGTCATCATCATGATTATGATGGAGCTTATGATGGTGTTTTACTGCAAGCAATATACAGCTGCAAAAAACCTCTTCCTGTGGTTTGCCGGTACCGGTCTGGTGGCATACGCCTGTGACCTTTTAGGTTTCCCTATTCCCGGACTCCCCTTCTTCCTTACAGTTATTTCAGCCGCGTGCATATATGGCATTATCCTTGTGCTTAAAGGAGAAACTAAAAAAGTGCTTATAACTGTCGGAGCGGTCGCTATTGCAGTTGTATTCCTTTTCTCTGTAAACTATGCGTTCACTTCGGTGCTCCAGCCTCACCAGCAGCAACGAATCAAAGTGACACTTGGGCTTGAAGAGGATTTGCTTAATGCCGGTTACAACGTGAACCAGTCAAAAATTGCTATCGGCTCGGGAGGAATGACTGGCAAAGGATTCCTTAACGGCACCCAGACCAAACTGAAATACGTGCCGGAGCAGCACACCGACTTCATCTTCTGCACAATTGGCGAAGAGGAAGGTTTTGCCGGCTCCGCGGCGGTGCTTGTTGCATTCATGATTCTTATCCTAAGGATAATCCACATAGCCGAGCGCCAGCCGACCACATTCGGCAGGGTTTATGCTTATTGCGTCGCCTCATATCTGATTTTCCATCTCGGGGTAAATATCGGCATGGTGATCGGGCTATGTCCCGTAATAGGCATTCCTCTTCCATTCTTCAGCTATGGAGGTTCGAGCCTTTGGAGCTTCACTATCCTCCTGTTCATATTAATCCGCATAGACGCAGCAAGGCGAGGGCACATGGTTTACTAATTTTATTTGCAACTCACGCCAACGATAACTAATTTTGCATAAGGTATCACTTGAATAATGGAAAGCGTCCTCTACATAGTCCTTACAGGCATCCTTATCGGGATTCTTGTGTCCGCGCCTATGGGACCCATCGGCGTGCTCGTTATTCAGCGCACCATGAACAAGGGGCGGATGGCTGCATTCTTTACCGGAGTGGGAGCATCGCTCTCTGACCTGATATATTGCCTTCTCACTGGGCTCGGATTGTCATTTGTCACAGACTTTATAGAATCAAACCAGAATGTCCTCCAGGTGATAGGCAGCCTTGTGCTGATTATTTACAGCGTTTACCTCTTTAAAAACAATCCCTCCCGCTCGTTGAAGACACCAAGCGAGCCCGCTAACACCTACTGGAAAGATTTCGCTACCGGATTCCTTTTCACATTTTCTAATCCGTTGATTCTTTTCTTCATCATCGGATTGTTTGCCCGTTTTAATTTCCTTGATACCCACTACCGCATTTACCATTACATCATCGGCTATACTTGCATCATCATTGGAGCAATAGGCTGGTGGTTCCTAATAACATTTTTCGTAAACAAAGTCCGCGCACATTTCAACCTCCGCTCAATGTGGCTCGTCAACCGTACCATTGCCGCAATACTTATGATTATGGCTGCTGTTGGGTTTGTGCTCGGCGTTAAAGAACTCCTTCATCTATGAACCAGGAAAAAAAATCACTCAGCGTTCCCTACCTTCCTGAGCTCGACTCAATGGATCTTGAACAGGTGGCAGCGGTACTCGACGAAAAAGGCGTGCGCAGAACAGTTGACTGCCTTAACTGGAAAGACCAGTTCCCCTATCATCCCCTCACCGCATTCTCCATTGCCCATTCCGATACTTGCATATACATCGACTTCTTTGTGAGATGCAACTATCTGCGTGCGGTCAATGACAAGAATAATTCAGATGTGTACCAGGACAGCTGCGTTGAATTTTTCGTTGCGCCAGAAGGCACCGCACCATACTATAATTTTGAATTTAACTGCATCGGCACTATCCATGCGGCAAAACGCATGGACCGCCACAGCGGAGTGCTCCTACCCGACGAGCAGCTTGACAAAGTACGCCGTTATGCATCATGCGGCACACGCCCGTTCAACGAAGTCGAAGGAATGTTCTCATGGAATCTTGTTGTTGCGATTCCCCTCGAACTAATCGGTGTGAAGTACGAAGGTAAACCCATCACCCTTCACGGCAACTTCTATAAGTGCGCGGATGCCACTTCAGAACCTCACTACCTTTCATGGTCGCCTATTGACACTCCGAAGCCCGATTTCCATCGTCCTGAATTTTTCGGAACCATCACACTCGAATAAACTTCATTCACATAGTTTTTTCTTCGGGGCACAATCCAGTGTCCCGTTTTTTTTAACCCTTGTGTTTCTACAAGGTTCATAGACCAGCATTAAAAATAAACATTTGTTTATATATGCTTGGTTCATACCAATAAAAATGACCTGGGTTTTGCGCGGTGGACATAGTTTTATATATTTGTAATTAGTTAATTATAAATGATATGAGGCTAAAGTTTATTACACTTGTTGCTATAGCGATTCTGACCAATCTGATGAATACGGTCTACGCTTTGGGCTCGGGCACAAAGGCTGTGGGTAATTTTATATTGACGAGCGGTGAGCGTCTTGATTCCATCACATTTGAAATGTCCAATAGCGGTGACAGTCAGGTTAAGTTAGTACTTGATGGAAAAATACATAAATTGGCGACCGACAGTATCGACTGTATAATACTTTGGAACAAGAAATATACTGCTGAAAAACATCTTTTAAAACCGTTCAAAATTAATATTATTGATTTGGATACCGGCGAGATAACCGGCGAGACCCGGTATTCGCTTTGGATGTGTTGCGACCAGGTTGAAGATAACGCGTCCTACTGGATGGAAATCGGTCGACCAAGTTTTAAAAAAGGCAATCTGCAGTTCAACTATAGGGCGGTTCATTCTTGGGTGAGCACGCGCTATGTGCTCAAAAGGGGCAGTAAAAATCCTACACACATACCGAATAAAACTCGTGATGTGAAAAAATGGGTCAAGGTTTATTTCAATGATGATTCTGAAGTAATGCGCAAGTTTGATGCTGGCGAGTATGATGGGTCGGACTGGGGGTACAAATATGTTGATGTGCGTCGCATTATTGCCGACTATAACCCCGGTCGGTAGTCTGTAAGGTCAAGATAATGGTGGCGGCAAACCCACCCAAGCTATTTACGGAATAATTTGTAGCCG
Organism: Bacteroidales bacterium GP2; assembly: GCA_001701115.1. Taxonomy (GTDB): domain Bacteria; phylum Bacteroidota; class Bacteroidia; order Bacteroidales; family Muribaculaceae; genus Paramuribaculum. The sequence continues at coordinate 2,992 of DAAJ01000120.1, read as the reverse complement.
AATTTTGGGATATTCTCGAATTATATCGTACAGAAATGGAATAAAATTCATGATTTCACAAAAATGTGCGAACTATTCTGTGGGAGTGTCTGTTATACAAGTAACATCACGATTATGCAACAGCCCAATGTCAATGATGATGCTGTGTTTTTGCATATCTGAAAACAGACAACAATATCAACATCATCTAAATTTTTAAACTATGTCATACAAAATCGAAGAAATCGAAGGCATTGGCAGCGTGTACGCAGAAAAACTCGAAGCCGCAGGCATCAAAACAACTGAAGCCCTTCTTGACAAGGCTGAAACCAAGAAAGGTCGTGAAGCACTTGCTGAAGAAACCGGTATCTCTGAAAAGCTGATTCTTAAATGGGCTAACCATGCCGATTTGTTCCGTATCAAAGGTGTTGCAGGACAGTTTGCAGAACTGCTCGAAGCTGCTGGAGTTGACACTGTCAAGGAACTCCGCCACCGTGTGCCTGCAAATCTTCATGCCAAACTCGTAGAAGTAAACGAAGAGAAGAATCTTTGCAACCGCGTTCCTTCAGAAAAAGAGGTAACAAAGATGATTGACCAGGCTAAAGAACTGGAACCCAGAATGAAATATTAATATCCCACCCTACCCAATCCCAACCGGGCTTGTCTAAGCTTCAGCTGTGGCAAGCCCGGTTTCTTATTGCATGGGTGAACCATTACACGCACTAAATTATTCTACTGTAAAGCAACAATTGATTTATGGACTATAAAAGAACTATTTATTCCCGGTTCCGGCAGATGGTTGACCGTTATCCGGACTCCCCGGCAATTATTGAAGAGGACCGCACACTCACCTACTCTGAGTTGAATAGCATGGTTGACTCCATTCTTGTCAAATTTTACGATCTAAGACCCTCATTTGTAGGTATTGTAATGCACCACGGCGCAGAACAGATTGCAGCAATGCTTGCCGTACTCAAAAGCGGCGCGGCTTATGTGCCCGCTGAACCGACATTGCCTCAGGAGCGAATTGACTACATGATGCATACAGCCGGAGTTGACTTTATCATTAAGGATAATTATTGCCGTCACCTCAAGCCAACAGATAAAAAACTTGAAGACCGCTCCACTCCATCGTCTGTAGCGTATGTGCTGTACACATCAGGAACGTCCGGCAAACCAAAAGGAGTTATAGTTGAAAACCATTCAGTAGTAAACTATTCGGAAGCTTTTGAAGATGAATTTAATACCGGTCCCGGAGATATCATGCTTCAATACTCTGTTTGCTCGTTTGACATATTTGTGGAAGAGGTCTACACCACGCTGCTGAATGGAGCGGCAGTGTGCATCCCGCCGGTTGCCGTTCACAACGGCTCTATGCAGGGACTGATGGCTTTTGTTGAACGTCATGGAGTTACAATTATTGACGGTTTCCCCTATCTCATTGCAGAGATGAATAAGCTCCCCCATATACCGGAAACCGTCAAGCTGATAATAAGCGGAGGTGATGTGATAAGAGGAAGCTATATCACGAACCTTCGTGGCAAAGGCGTGAAAATATACAATACTTACGGACCCTCTGAAACTACGGTTTGCTCCAACTATTTCCGTGTTGACAATGCAGCTCCCCTTGAGGACGGCACATTCCCTGTTGGCAAAGCAGTGAAAGGCGTTGAAGTAAAAATCCTTGATAGAGATTTCAATGAAGTGCCGAAAGGAGTAACCGGTGAAATATGCATATTCGGTGAAGGTGTAAGCCGTGGTTATCTCGGGAATCCGCCTGAGCAGAATAATTTTGTCACACTACCGGATGGCACAAGGATGTATCGCAGCGGTGACCTCGGCTATGAATTGCCGGACGGCAACATCGCATTCCTGCACCGCCGTGACGACCAGGTGATGATACTCGGCAAAAGGGTTGAGCCGGAAGAGGTGGAAAACGTGCTTAACACTTGCCCGTGTGTGGAGCGTGGGGTTGTGCGTGCATTCCTTGATGACAACGGGCTGCACTACCTTACAGCATATCTGATTCCAAAAGAAGGATGCACACTGCATGAAGTCAAAGAGTGGCTTTCCGCACAGCTGACCGATTTCATGGTACCTGAATTTTTTGTGAAAGTCAGAAGCATACCTTTGACACGCCGTGGCAAAGTGGACGTGGATGCTCTTCCAGTAGTCATGAAAGAGGGAGGAGTATAATCCCCTCCCGGCACCTTTTCCCCTCCCCGCCATGCGCTATTCTGTGTGATACAATTGTGAGAGATACAGTCTCAGAGGATAATAGACCTCACGAACTCCAAAGCCGGAATAAAACGTGCCAAGGGGTGGCAGAGTCTACTCCTTTCCGATTGGGTCAGCCACGCTACCGCCGCCTCAATATCATCAAATCTTTTTACGTCAAGTTTGAGCGCAAGATACCTGCACTCATTAACGATTTTTGCTGTTACTATTCCTGGCACCGAAACAAGACAGTCGTATTTTACTTCGACGCTACCGCGCTCAGTTCCAATTATGCGGTCAACGACCAGGATTTCCGTTGGTGGGTAATCCACGAGTTCGAGCGGCACGGTTGGAGAGTCGAGTCTGTATATCTCAGCAACCCAATGCCGCACGATGAAAAGTATCTGCACATCAATCAGGCTTTCGCAGGTAAGCATCGCCTTGTGCCGTTCTTCAACCGCTCGAACAATGAAGACCTTATCCTCGCTATCCAGTCAGCCGGTGTCAGCCGAGTGCGCAACGGCTTCCACAAAGACAAGTCCGGCGAAAAACTCGCAGAGTCCGAAGTCATCGACGAAGTCGCTTGCGTAGCAAGAACACTGCTCGAACACCGCACCGACGGCTCCGACGCTTTCGATACCCTCTACATCGGCTGTGAAAAATTCCCGTAACGCGATAGTTTCTCGCTCTCAATGAGTGGTGTTCTGAAATTTTCAAAGCCGTTAATACTCAAAGACTTGTATAATTTGTTATAAAGATGTAACTTTGTACTCTAAAAACTTCAATATATGGCAAT
>DAAJ01000118.1 GCA_001701115.1 Bacteroidales bacterium GP2 | reverse complement strand
GGGAGAAAAAAATAGCCGAAAGCATCACTCTTCCGGCTATCCTTAATTCTTAAAATCTTATATTATTTCTTTCCTGTTCTGCTGCGAGATGCGGTTGAGCGCGATTTAGAACGGCTCTTTTTAGCATAACGACGAGTAACATTGCTCTTCTCAACCGCTGACTTATTGAATGTATACACATCTTTATAAGGCACACCGTTTTCAAAGTCAATTATCAGTGCCGGGTTGATAGCCATACCGTAATAACGGGTTTCAAAATGGAGGTGGGGACCGGTGCTGCGTCCTGTGCTTCCGCCAAGGGCAATCGGTTCACCTGCCCTGACACGCTGATTGGGCTTTGCTATGAATTTTGAAAGGTGACCGTAAACGGTTTCCATTCCATTGTCATGGCGGATTACTACATAGTATCCGTAACCGCCCCTTTCAAACTTTGTAAGACGCACTTTACCATCAAAAGCCGCACGGATTGTATCACCGGTGTGGAGGCTGATGTCAACTCCACGGTGCATCCTGCCGAAACGGGGACGGTAACCGAAGCCGGAGGTTACGGGACCGTTGATGGGATGATAGTAGCCGCTTACATCCAGATCCTTTACATCGGGGATATTTACTCCGAGGTAGGGATTAACGCTCTGGCTTTCCCAATATTCGCCGTACACCTCATCCTGGTCAGGAAGTTCCGCTTTGCTAAGTTCGCTCATGTAGCGGAGCACGTTTGCCACCTTGATATCGGCAGCCATAGGTTTCTGAGAAGCGAGGAGTTCGGAATGCTGCTTGTCGTGTTTCTGAGGTAATTTGTACTGGGCATTTGCTCCCGCAACTGTAAAGATAAGCGCGGCGGCAAAGATAGCCAGGGTTTTGGAGAAGAATTGCATTACTTTTTTCTTTGAGGAGAAATTATTTTTCTATTTCAAGCGCAGAATAAACAAAAGGAATATTTACGGGAACCCAATCAAAAATTTCTTCAGGCTTGAAGAAGCGTGCAACTTCAGCCTTAGCGTCTTCGGGGCAAGAAGAAGCGTGGATGATATTCTCCTGGTTGCTTGAAGCAAAGTCGCCACGGATTGTGCCGGGGAGAGCTTCACGACCATTTGTCGCGCCTGTCATAAGCCTTACAACGTTGATTGCATCCTTGCCTTCGAGGCACATTACAATCACTGGAGAAGCCATCATAGACTTTAGAAGAAGGGGGAAGAAACTTTTGTCAACGAGATGGGAATAATGCTCACGCAGAATCTTTTCATCAAGCTTCATCATCTTCATGCCTGCGATAATAAGCCCCTTCTGCTGGAAGCGAGTAAGGATGTTTCCCACCAAGCCACGCTCTATTGCGCTGGGCTTGAAAATTACTAAAGTCTTTTCCATTTCTTGATTCAGGTTAAACTATTGTTGTCATATTAATGACGCTCAAAATTAGCCATTTATTACACGAAGGACAAATGTTATCAAGTCTAAATTTGATTTTCATGCCAAATCCTTCAATATTTAACCACCTATTACCCTAACATACAGAGGTTTATATTAATTTGTGAAAATAAGTGAAATAATCATTAAGTAAGTTTAACGCCGGAAGCCAATCTTAAAATATGCAAATTATTGTATTTTTAACACCCCTATTTTTAACTAATCCGGCTCCAGTCATAGCTCTTGTCAAACATCCTCGCCATCTCCCTCCTTACTCCGGCAAGCGCAGCTGAAGAGAGCGCCGGGTCACTATCGAGCACCTCATTTGCAGCATTGCGGGCAAGCTGCACAATCTGACCGTCAGTAGCGAGTGAAGCTATTTTCAGATCCACAGCCATACCGCTCTGGAGCGTACCCTCAAGGTCACCGGGACCGCGCATTTTCAAATCCGCTTCCGCCACAACAAAGCCGTCTGTTGTCGAAGTCATAACCTCAAGCCGCTTGCGGGTTTCCTTTGCAATCTTCATTTTTGTCATCAGCACACAGTAGCTTTGGTCAGCACCACGCCCTACCCTGCCGCGCAACTGATGGAGCTGCGACAAACCGAACCGTTCAGCATTCTCAATAAGCATAACCGATGCGTTTGGCACATTGACTCCGACCTCAATCACTGTGGTCGCAACAAGGATATGTGCCTTGCCGCTTGCAAAAAGACTCATCTGGTAGTCCTTTTCCGAAGGTTTCATCTTGCCGTGCACATAAGCCACTTTGTAGCTCGGAAAAACTTCGCGGATAAAATCATATCCCTCCTCAAGGCTTTTCAAGTCCAAATTTTCATTCTCGCTAATAAGCGGATACACAATATATGCCTGCCTGCCAAGTTTCAATTGCCTGCCTATGGAGCGGTACACCTCCATACGTTTGTCCTCATATCGCAGCAGGGTCTGCACCGGTTTTCGCCCGGGGGGAAGCTCGTCTATCACCGACACGTCAAGGTCACCGTAAACAGTCATGGCAAGGGTGCGTGGAATCGGAGTCGCGGTCATTACCAGAATATGAGGAGCAACAGTATTTTTCTTCCACAGCCGCGCACGCTGCGCCACTCCAAACCGGTGCTGCTCGTCTATCACAACAAATCCGAGGTTCTTGAACCGCACCGCATCCTCTATCACGGCATGGGTGCCTATCAGTATGTGAAGCGAGCCGTCAAGCAGGGCGGCATGGATTGCATCCCGCTCCTTCTTCGGGGTGGAACCGGTAAGGAGCTTCACATTCACCCCTATCCGCGAAGCAAGCGAGGATATTGTTTCAAAATGTTGGGTTGCAAGAATCTCAGTAGGAGCCATAAGGCATGCCTGAGTGCCATTGTCAAGCGCCATAAGCATGCACATCAGCGCAACAAGGGTCTTTCCGCTGCCCACATCACCCTGCAGCAACCGATTCATCTGCTTTCCGGTTCCGACATCCTGCCTTATCTCACGGATTACGCGCTTTTGCGCCCCTGTAAGCTCAAATGGCAGGCAATCATTGTAAAACCGGTTGAAATAATAGCCGATATGGGAAAAACGGAACCCCGGTATCGATTCGCTTCGCTCGCGGCAATAGCGCAGTATGTTCAGCTGCAAGTAAAACAGCTCCTCAAATTTCAACCTCAGGCGTGCACGTTGCAATTCTTCGTTGCTTGCCGGCGAATGCACTGCGCGCAAAGCGTCGCCGAGTCCCATGAGCCGGTAGCGGTCACGCACCTCCGGCGGAAGAGGATCGGCAATTCCGGAGCAACGCGGCAAGAGCGCAGACACCATATTATATATGGCACGCGAGGAAATTCCACGGTTGCGCAACGTTTCGGTAAGAGGATACACTCCCCTGAAACCGGTAGACACGTTTGGCGAATCGGCACGGTCAATCTCAGGATGCACCATGCTCCACCGTCCGTTAAATTCCGCCGGCTTGCCAAATAAAATGTATTCGGTGCCAGGCAGATATGTATCGCGTATGCTCTTTATGCGGTTGAACCATACTACCTCCATAGCCTTGCTGCCGTCCGAAAACAATCCAATCAGCCTTGTCTTTGCCCCCTCCCCTTGCGTGGCGAATGACACAAATCTGCCGCGCACCTGCACCGAGGGCATATCACCGCTGAAATCTGCAATGCGGTAAATCTTGGAACGGTCAACATAATGGGTCGGATAATGGCATAGCAGGTCGGCACACGTTTTGATGCCGAGTTGCTTTTCCAGCAGCTCGGCACGCTTGGGTCCTACCCCCTTGAGATATTTTATGTCAGTGTTGCGCAGTCGCTCCATCTCCGCGTCAGTTACGCATCCTGTCCTGGATAAGTTCCGCCACAGCAAGGTCGAGCGGATGAGTTATTTTCATGTTGGTAGGCTCACCCTCAACAAGGAATATTTCAGCACCGATATTTTCCACAACAGAAGCATCGTCGGTAAACAGCGGGCTCTCAGGCTCAGAATAAGCGCGCCGCAGCAAATCGCCGGCAAACACCTGGGGAGTCTGCACGGCACGGAAGCACTTACGCTCCACAGCGCTGTTGCCCCCTTCGGCTGAAACCTGGCGGAGCGAATCGGTCACGGCAACAACCGGTATAACAGCCGGATTACCCTGCTCAACCGCATCCATGAGCCGCGCGATCAAAGCGGAGGAAAGCAACGGGCGGGCACCGTCATGAACCGAAATAACATCGGCATCACCACCGAAAGCATCTATAGCATTTTTGACGCTCTGCCAGCGGGTAGCGCCACCGAAAGCTATCTCCGGGCTGTCAAATCCGTATTGCCTGCACAAATCTTTCCATAGACCGGTCATTTCTTCGCTCAACACCAGCACTACTTTGCCGGTATCGCCCTGCCGCAGAGCGTTTATCGCATGCATAACCACCGGAATGCCGTTCATAAGGCAGAACTGTTTCTGTAATTCCGCCCCAAAGCGGCTGACTTGCCTCTGTCGATTCTTGTCCA
>DAAJ01000130.1 GCA_001701115.1 Bacteroidales bacterium GP2 | reverse complement strand
TACGGACTTTTATCTATTTTCCGATGCAGAAGCGGGAGAAGACGGTGGAGAGGATTTCGCTTGTGGTAATGGCGCCGGTAATGGCGCCGAGGTGGTGATTGACTTGACGCAAGTCCTGAGCTATGAAGTCGCCAGAGATGCCGTCATTCAGTCCGGCTATAACTGCGTCCAGAGATTCTCCTGCCGCAAGCAGCGACTCATAGTGACGTGCATTTGTCACAACCAATGCAGCTTCCTCTGGCAAACCGCGTCGTGCCTCAATTACCAATGCATCTTTCAGCTCATCTATGCCTCGCTTCTCTTTTGCTGAAATAGATATCTCTATACCTAATTCACCAGATTTTTCTATACAATCCGCTACATCTGTCTTATTCAGCACTCCAATCAATCGTGCATCAGGCTGCATTGCCGCTACAATTTCATCCTTCTGTGATTTCAGGTCTTGTATATATTCGCTATCAGCATTGCTCAATTCTTCTGCGTCAATAAGCCACAACACAGTACTTGCCTTGCCTATTTTATCTTTAGCGCGTTCGATTCCGAGTTGCTCTATCATGTCCTCAGTATCTCTTAGCCCCGCAGTATCTATAAGGCGGAATCTTATTCCGTCAATATCAAGCGTCTCTTCTATTGTATCGCGAGTCGTGCCGCTAACAGGGCTAACCAGCGCTCTCTCTTCAGCAAGCAAAGCATTCAGAAGGGTAGATTTGCCGGCATTAGGGTTGCCGACAATAGCCACCGGGACACCATTTTTTATCGCACTACCTTTCTTGAATGAGCCGGTGAGTGATTTCACTGCGTCACGCACCTCCTCTGCAGTTGACATAAGCTGTTGCCTGGAGGCAAATTCAACATCCTCTTCCGAAAAATCCAATTCGAGTTCAAGCAGCGAAGCAAGATCAAGCAATTTAGCCCTGAGTGATTCAAGGCGTTTTGAATAATCCCCTTTCATTTGCCTCACAGCTATTGCATGCGCAGCTTTTGACTCTGAAGCAATCATGTCAGCGACAGCTTCTGCTGAAGCAAGATCAAGATGCCCGTTGGCAAACGCCCTCCTCGTAAATTCACCCGGCTCAGCAACCCGACAACCTACGCTTACGAGCAGATTAATAAGCTGTTGCTGGATATACCTTGAACCATGAACACTTACCTCAACAGTGTTTTCGCCGGTATATGACTTGGGCGCACGAAAAACAGTTGCCACGCCGCTGTCAAGCACCCCGCCATCCAAATCAATAATGTCACCATAATGTGCAGTATGTGAAGGCACAGATATAAGCGGAACTCCACTCCACACCTTGTCAACAACCTCTATGGCGTTTGCACCGCTAATACGCGCAACGGCAATGCCTCCTACCCCAGGAGGAGTAGATATTGCGCATATCGGCTTATCTGGATTAATTGAATTCTGTATCATACCGCTGTTATTTCAATGTACTCCAATAGTGGAAATCTTTCTGGGACTCAACTGCCGATTCTATACTGTCGGGCAATGCACTGAAAAAATCGTGCCCGGTAATCGCCTCAACCTCATCAATGCTCATAGCGGCATTTTGAAGTCCTCCGGGCACACTCCCGTTTGGCATAACAAACCCTATACCGCGCATAGGCTTTGAGCCTGGTGAAAGTATCACCTTAAAAAAACGCTCCGGCACAGCGACCTTGTTGTCGCCAATAAATTCTGTAATATCATCGGTCAGGACTGGTCCACATATAATAATAAGGCTACCGGTGCTCCTCGCCCACTCGCGGCACTTCTCCTCAAGTTTTTTCCATGTTCCGGTGTTAAGCGACTTTGCCTGCGGGCATATATTCGTCATATAGAAAGTGTTTCTCATCACCTCCTCGTCCCATTTCATATCTCCAGCCGGAGCCATGTGTCCGCGGTCGTATCCGGAATAATTGTAGTCCCATTTTTCAGCGCTTCCTTTAACATCAGGGTCACTGGAAAAAAAGTTATAGCGTGGAGCTGTGCCATATGTCTCCTCCTTTGTAAGCTCCCATGCAACCCAGTTCGGTATATGCATTTCAGGATTAAAACCAACCGTAAAACCCTTATAATCAACCTCAACACATTTCTGAGCGGGATTGCTGCGCACATCCGTAACCTCATCACCCTGTTTTTTATGTGAATTGTTATCATCTGCCGCATCCTGCCCTTTCATAGAGCATTGAATAAATGCAACTACCGCAATAAGCAGTAATACAACCGATAAGTTGCGTTTCGCTTTCCTATATCTTCTTCTCCTTGCCATATCCTGTCTTTTTCTCAACCGCAAAGATACGCAAAAAACTCCACCTGTCCCCAACCGTCCCAACCGTGCCCTAAACATTTTCAAACCCTTTGCCGTTATAATTCCAAACTACTGCTGTTTATGAAAGGGATCAGAAATCTATTACTGCTTATTATTGCCGCGTCAGTCCCTCCGGGTTCACATGCCCGGGGGATCGCGTCTGTTATAGAATCCCTCAAAGGGATGACAAAAATTGAAGTGCCTGCAAAATTCACTGTGGCTATGCCCCAGTTACCGGAAGATATAATGTACTCAATTACTCTGACTTCGCTTCCCACGCAGGATCCGGTTCTATTTCCATGCTCATACCTGATTGACTGGAAGATGGACGGCAGAGACACTCCCCTATCCGGATTCTCGGCATATTTCAACGGCAACCATTTCCGCTTCTCAGGTGAAAAAATCCAGGAATATCACGCCTCGGCAGACTCTGTGCCGTTCATTCCTGCACGCTTCGGAGCTACAAACGCCATTGGGGTGCAGCAGTCAGCGCAATTCGTCAACCTTCTCCCCGTATCTATTGCCGACAATCTAAGCAAAATGCTGGCAGACTCCACATGCCGGATGGAATTCCGTCCCGACACAATTGTTGGAGGAATGCACGCTGCCGCAATAAAAACAATATCGACGGTAAACGGCGTCATCGCCGCAGAGAGTGAATATATCCTTGACCCGCAGACATTTTTCCCTAAAAAAATACATTTTGAGAATAGCCCCGGTGCTATTAGCGAACAGACTGTTGACGTTGAATTTGGGGAACCCTCAACCTTGCCTGCGCTCAACCAGATAGACGAGCACACACTCATCTCCCTGTATCCTGACCCTTTCACACGCATGCGCAGAAGCAGCTTTGCCCTTGAAAATTTAAAAAACCAGCCGTTGCCAGGATTCTCAGTTCCAACACCAACAGGAGAGAGATACTCACGCCGTACCGGAGACCCGTTTGCATCCACGACCATACTTGCCGTCATTGACCCGGACGCATCCTTCGCTCCGAAAATTGTAAGCGAACTCCGCCAGGCTGCAAACAACTCCCCTGCACCTGTCAACCTTATACTTGCCTTCACCTCAAATAATGCAGACTTCATCGAGGAAGTGGCAGGCACCCCCGCGCCGGGAGAAGCTATCCTGCAAAGCGCCCGCACCCTTGCCCGTGATCTTGGAGCGGCACAGCTCCCGGCAGTGCTCATTATGGACAAATCGGCAACCGTGCGTGATATTATTGTGGGATACAACAATGGCATGGCATCAAATGTTATACAGAAAATAGCCCTGATAGCCGACTGAATGCTGTCAGGCAGATAATCGACAACAACTAAAAAACTATTATATGGAAACTGTCTATTTCAAAAACGAACCCTACCACACTTATGGATTCCTCCCTTCCGTTGGCGAACACGCACCTGCGTTTGACCTCACCGCTGCGGACCTTTCGCATGTAACCCTTGATTCATTTCCCGGAAAGAAAATCGTGCTCAATATCTTTCCGAGCCTTGACACAGAGGTATGTGCAATGAGCGTGCGCCGCTTCAACCAGGAAGCATCCGCGTTGCCCGACTGCGCTGTTGTATGCGTGTCTATGGACCTACCCTTCGCAATGTCACGCTTCTGCACTACCGAAGGAATTGAAGGTCTCACAATGGCTTCAGCATTCCGCTCACCCAACTTTTCACAGAAATACGGTGTACAGCTTGTTGATGGTCCCCTCGCCGGGCTTCTTGCAAGAGCCGTAATCATCATTGACAAGGACCACAAAATCGCATACCGCGACCTTGTTCATGAAATCACCAACGAGCCTGACTACGAAGCTGCTCTTAGAGTGCTCAAAGGCAAATATTAATTCCCCATAAAAAATATCAGCTTTAACAAACTGATTTATAACATATTCCCGCCAGAGGTCAAAAAAAATATCAAAAACCTTTGGCGGGAATAAAAATAATACCTACCTTTGCAACGCAAACGACAAAAACACGGTTGCACAACTGCGAAAATAGCTCAGTTGGTAGAGCAC
>DAAJ01000123.1 GCA_001701115.1 Bacteroidales bacterium GP2 | reverse complement strand
TATCTTTCAAGAGGTTGGGCATGGATAACTATGGTTTAGCGGACAGTAATATATTTTTTTAGAATTTATCTGCAAGTGCGGCAGCTTGGGCGCATCCATCGGTCTTATCTATATCTCCTTCGACAAATACTCCGGGGATCTTCTGCAACGCTTTTTACGAATAGTTCCGCTGCTTTTGCAACTGTTTCGTATTCCTGAATCTTGTCTCTCATCTTGACTGTCCATTGCGGTTGACAATGAGTCTTATAGAATCCAAATGGAAATCATGTATTCTTGATGAGTTACGCTCAAGTGAGGGTATGCGCCCAAGTGAAATACATAAGAGGTTACCTGAAGCGGCACCACGCGTGCTTGATATTCAGCTGAAAGAGATGGTTGAGGATGGCTTGGTCGCAAAAACTATATTCCCGGAGCTTCCGCCGAGGTCTGAGTACAGGATTACCGCTTTAGGCAAATCCCTGCTCCCTATAATAGATGCCATGTTGACATGGGGAGTTGAGCACATGGATCTGTTCACGGCAAAGTATGGGAAATAAAAAGTGGGCGCATCCGATAGAAAGACGCGCCCACATTTGTATCAGGGGGGAAATTAGAATTTTAGTGTGGTGAGTTTTTTGTCAACAAGCATCACATCCTGCATTTTTGCAGTGAAAGCACCTTTTTGTTTTGCCACAAAGCGAATGATGAATAAGGTTTCTGTTCCATTAACATCAGGCTTTTCAGCGATGTTCACGAATGTGGGATATAGTGCTTTTGTCCCATTTGAGTGGAGGCGGTCATTGGTTAAGTTCTCCATGTTTTTTACCGCTACAGGCTCTATTCCGGCAAATTCCCATTTCTGCTGGTCGTAAGGTAGTGCGAAGCTGATCGCGTTCACGCTCTTGAGGTCAATGCCCTTTACAGGTATGCTGATAGTATCGCCTTGGGCAATGATGCCTTTAGGCACTTCCATCTCAATTGTTCCGGCAAGGGGAGCGGCATAATCGTTGGGTTCTACTCCGTCTTCAAGGCGTGTTGCTACTACAGAAATGTCGTATGCGTCAATAAGCCCGTTGCGGTTTATATCTCCGGCGCTTACATATCCAAAGTCGGAGTCAACTGTGCGTAGACCGTTATAGTTCATGTAGGACATGAGGTCGTTCTCGTCAATCTTACCGTCGTTATTGATATCACCCGGAAGATAGCTTTCTGTTCCGGGAACTTTGAATACATATATTTCCCGTCCTGAACCGTAATTGCCGACACCTTCTGTAACGGATAGGCGGATGTAGCGTGCTGTGGGTCGGTCATTGAACACAAATGACTTGACATCACCGTTACGCTTCCATACAAATGAGTCAACCGGTGTCCAATGCTCTTTGTCCATGCTTACAGAAACACTTCCTTTGAGGATGGTGCCGTTGCCGCCATCCTGGCGTGGCAGGTAATCGAAGCGGTCAAGGGTGTTGACGCTCATTAGGTCAATGGTAAGATCAAAAGGTATGGCGTTATTGCGGTATTTGGTATGCCAAGTGTCGCCACTTTCTGCAAAGTCAAACAAGCGGCTTACACCGAATCCTGCCTGGGTCGGTACATTGACTTCACCTTGGATTCCACGGATTGCAAATTCAAGGGGATTGTCCTTTGTGCGTGCAGCAATCTCAGTCCACGGTGAAGCACCGTCAGCATTTACCGCCCGGACTTTGAATGAATAGTCAGTTTCAGGTTTTAGGTTCTCGAAGATTAGGGATGTGCCGCGGATATTGGTGTAGTTAAGTCCGTCAAATTCTATTTCGTAGAAATCCGCATTTTCAACCGGAGCCCATGACGGGGTGAGGGAGTATGCTTCTGCATTCTCCGGTGCAACCTGTGCGGCAGGAGTCGCAAGGATGCCGTGAGTTGAGAGGAGATTGTTTGCAGGCTCGAATTTGAATCCTTTTACTTCAACATCAACAGAATTTTTAGCTATGTCGGTTTTGGCAAGCTTTATGCAAAGCTGTGGATTCTTTTTGATGCTTAGTTTCGATGCTTCAGAGCCGGGTGTTGAAAAGCGGTTGAGCTCGGGAGCTGGATTGTAGAAGAATACATTTTCACCTTTTTCAAACTGCTCCTGTGTGCTAACCTCTTTCAATGCCACTTTAGCATTGCCGACCTTTGCTGTCACAGCTGCCGGTTTTGCCGTCACATTAACGATGAACTCTGTTGACTGCTCGGAATTAAATCCATTGAATGTGCCTTCCGTCGGGAACACATATATATTAAGGAGTCCTTTTGGCGAAACTGATGAGGTGATCTTTGTTGTCGCGAATGATTTGCCGTCCTTATAGCTTTCTGTCAAACCATCGTCATCGTACAGCGTAAACTGTGAGTTACCCTCTGGATAAAACTCGAAGATTCGGTTGGTGCGGTCAATCTGCATAGGATTATTGTTGGGGTTTACCATAGGAATGATAGCACCGGCTCTTACGAAAACAGGTAGTTTCCAAATTGGAGTGGCAAAGCTGTTAAGAACAATATTTCCGGGATATGTTTCACCTGAGAAGTAGTCTATCCATTTTCCGTCCGGGAGATAAATGCCGTTTCTTATGTCGTTGCCAACTGTGTCGGCTGCTGTATTCTGGTAGATTGGAGCAACAAGGAAGTCCGGACCGTAAAGATACTGGTATCGGGTTGCAACGCCATGAGTGAAGTCATTCGGGTAATCAAGGAACATAGCCCTGATAAGAGGTTTGCCATCGACAGCCTCGCGTGCGTAAGTATATGCGTATGGTAGAAGCTGTGATTTTAATTTTAGGTAATTACGGTTGATGGAAGCGGCTGGCTCTCCAAGAGCGTGGGGATATTTTTCGTTTCTACCCCATCCGTCCATGTTCAGCTGCATGGGTGAGAAAGTTTTCCATTGGAAATCGCGGATATTGACAGCAGGATTTAGTCCGCCGAAAATACCGTCCATGTCAGATGTGATGTTTGGCTGACCGCTGAGACCGGAACCTATATAGGTCGGGATATGGAAGCGAATGTATTCCCATTCTCCGCCGGTTTGGTCACCGCTCCAGATTCCTGCATAGCGCTGTGTGCCTGCCCAACCGTCAAGTGAGATTATGAAAGGACGCGCGTCATTGCCATAGTAAGGCATGATTTCGCCGACGTCAGCAACCCCGTTAAGACCAAAAGAGTATCCATCTCCAACCCATGCGACGTCAGTCTTGAGCACTCTTACTCCCGCATCACGCACCTCCTTTACGATGTCACGCTGAAGAAGTGCGCTTACTTCCGGGTTCGGATGCAGGTCGCTTTGTGTCCATAACCCGATCTCAACACCTTTTGAGCGGGCATATTCGCCGAATTCGCGCAGATTTGCGATATTTCCGTCAAGTGTTTCCTCCTGACCGTATCCTGCTCCATATCCGTCATTGGGAAGAATCCATCCGAGAGGCATATCGTTGTTTGCGTACCTGTCTATCACGGCGCGGGCAGAGAATTGGTAATTATTCTTTTCGCCATTTAGCGACTCTTTCACTCCTCCGTTGTCTCGCTGGCTTTCCTTGTAGCGTTTCCCGTCCTCGAATAAAATGCCTTTTTCATCCTCTTTCCAGAAGTCGCGGTTGTATGCGTTCAAATGACCTTCGTAAAATCCGAATTTAGGCAGAAGCACGGGATTGCCTGTAAGTTGGTAGAAATCATTGAGGAGCCCAACCGGAGTTGAGTCTACCATGATGAACGCGTCAAGATAATCAGTATCGTGCGTGAGCTTTACAGTGCCGGGTGTTTCTGCACCGAAATCATATTTGCCTTTTCCGAAAGTATGGAACATGATTCCGTAACCGTCAGTTGACCAATAGTAAGGTGTGGGAGATGCTACACCACCGTCAGTCCAGCTATTCTGGTTTTCTATTGCGATAGCGCTGCCTTTATGTGAAAAGCGTCCGTTTTGCACACCGCCCCCGTAAAAAAATTCATGAGGGTTTTCTCCGAGTGTCATTATTGTACGTCCTTTTTCAAATTTTAGAGGTGCGGTTTCCTTGACTACAGTTTTTCCGGTAGTTTTGTCTGTAACGCTCATTGTGGCATCAGCCTTATTCCATTTTACGGAAATTTTAGGTGTTTCCACTGTCACATCGTTGCCATTATCAGCAATATCTATGTTGCCGGTATGCTTGCGGGGATTTTTTACAAGGATTTCCGCTGGGGGTGTCGCCGCAGGATTACGGATAATGCCGCCTTTGTCATCGCGGAAAAGGCGGAAAATGTTGTCTCCGTAAAAGTCCATGGCGATTCTCTTGCCATTTGAAAGGGTAAGTTCTACAGTGGTAGGATTGAGCCGTGTAGCTCCGGTAATGCTTACCGTGCTATTTTCAACTGTGTTTTCTACCGTAGCGGTGGTTTCCGCATTAACATGAATCTGAGGGGTGGCAATGATAGCTGCAAATGCTAAGACATGCCGGTAAAATTGAGATAATCTCATGATATTATATAAGTTATATGATTTATTTTCGGGTAATGAAGTTAAATAGACCGCTTCCTGCCAATGTCCCAATATGCTTATCGGTTTATTCGCAGTCTATGCCAGCGGCATCGAGTGCATTCCGACGCTCTATGCATGTTGCGCATTTCCCGCAGTGATGTTCAGTGCCTTTGTAGCAGGAGTAAGTAAGGGAGTAATCCACCCCCAGGCGCTTGCCTCTAAGAGCGATATCATTCTTTGTTATGCCGGTGTATGGAGCAACAAGCGCAACCTTGGCGTAGGTGCCAGCTTCAATTGCGCGATGCATCGCTTCAACAAATTCAGGTCTGCAGTCCGGATATACCGCATGGTCTCCTCCGTGGTTTGCCATCATTACCTTTTTGAGCCCACGGCTTTCTGCAAGTCCGGCAGCGACCGAAAGCATTATGCCATTGCGGAACGGCACTACAGTAGAGGACATATTAGTGGAATCATAGCTCCCTTCCGGTATTGCGTCATCCCCTTCAAAAAGAGAACTCTGAAAATATTTTCCGATAAAAGCGAGGTCAAGTTCCATAAATTCAACTCCGGCAATGCGGCATTGGGCGGCAGCGCATCCTGATTCGCGTATATTTTGTTTAGCACCGTAGTTGAAGTGCACCGCCAGCGCGATAGTATCCTTAAACTCGTGCAGCAAAGTGGTGGAGTCCATCCCACCGGATAATATGAGCAAGGTATCTTTAGTCATAATGCAGGTGTTATTGATATACGATGCAAAAGTAGTAACTTTGTGGCATGGGTAAGAATAAATTAAAAAAATTCAGCGAAATGGAGACGATGGATTTCGTTCTCCAGTATCCTTTTGGTGTACTTGCGCGTGAAGGATTCCCATACCGTGGCAAATGGCACACCGATTTTTTTCACAACGACAATCCTATAGTCCTGGAACTCGGTTGCGGAAAAGGTGAGTACACAGTGGGTCTTGCACGGAGATTCCCGGAAAAAAATTTCATTGGCATAGACATAAAAGGCGCGCGTATGTGGACCGGAGCATGTCAGGCTCGTGATGAAGGGTTGGAAAACGTTGCCTTCCTGCGCACAGACATAGAACTTCTTGACCGTTTTTTCTCTTCGGGAGAAGTGTCGGAGATATGGATTACTTTCCCGGACCCGCAGATGAAAAAGGTACGCAAACGTCTTACCGGTACACGCTTTCTTGAGTTGTACCGTAAGGTGCTTGCCCCCGGTGGAGTAATAAATCTTAAAACAGACAGCCCATTCCTTTACACCTATACAAGGCTCATGGCTGAACATAACGGTTTGAAGTTGCTTGCCAACACATCTGACTTATATGGAGAAGGGCGTGACGCGGCAATGGAAATCCTCGGCATACGCACTTACTACGAGCAGCAGTGGCTTGACCGTGGACTCACAATCAAGTATATCTCTTTCCGGTTGCCTGAGGACAGGGCGCTTGCAGAGCCGGAAGTGGAAATAGAATATGACACTTACCGCAGTTTTTCACGCGGAGAACTGCAGCATACCGACCTCAGGGAGGCGGCTGTGAAACCAAAAGATTTAAGCAAATAGCAAATATACATAAGTAATATGGAAACAAGACTGTATCCGAACCTTATTTTAGAAGCACTGAAAAATGTGCGTTATCCCGGAAACGGCAAAAATATAGTTGAACTCGGCATGATTGCCGATGACATAAGGATTGATGGTGAAAATGTGTCCTTCAGTATCATTTTCGATAAACCTACTGACCCGTTTGCTAAATCAGTGGTGAAGGCTGCTGAGGTAGCATTGAAAACTTACATAAGCGACAAAGTGCATGCAACCGTAAATGCTGTTTTTGCAAAGCCCGCCCAGGAAGCAAAGCCTAACCTTCTACCGGGTGTCACTAATATAATAGGTGTAAGTAGCGGCAAAGGTGGCGTAGGCAAAAGCACGGTCGCATCAAATCTTGCAGTTGCGCTTGCGCGTGAAGGCTATAAGGTGGGTTTGCTTGACGCGGATATATTTGGACCGAGTGTGCCGAAAATGTTTGGCGTGGAGGATGAACAGGTGTATATGCACGAGGTAGACGGTCGTCCATTGATTATTCCTTTGGAGAAATACGGTGTGAAGATTCTTAGCATTGGTTTCCTTGTAGACAAGAACAGTGCGGTGCTATGGCGAGGTGGCATGGCAAGCAATGCGTTGAGGCAACTTATTGCCGAGGCAGACTGGGGAACGCTTGATTATTTCCTTATAGATATGCCTCCCGGCACCAGCGACATCCATCTGACATTGGTGCAGACCCTTGCTATTACCGGTGTAGTCGTAGTGACCACTCCGCAGGAAGTGGCACTCGCCGATGCCCGTAAAGGGATATCCATGTTTGTAGGCGACAAAGTGAATGTGCCTGTGCTCGGACTTGTGGAGAATATGGCATGGTTTACCCCGGAGGAGCATCCTGACGAAAAATATTATATTTTCGGGCGTGAGGGTGGATGTAAACTTGCAAAAGAAGCCGGGGTGCCTCTTCTTGCGCAAATTCCTCTTGTCGGAAGTGTGTGTGAAGGTGGCGACAATGGTACTCCCATTGCACTCGACGGTGACAGCATCACCGGTCATGCATTCACACATCTGGCACATGAAGTTATTGATGCTGTAGAAAAACGAAATAATTCACTTCCCCCTACTCAAAAAGTGGATGTTTCAAGTCATTGATTATTAGGTTTGTGTAGTAAGTTGTAACAACCCTGTAACGGATT
>DAAJ01000114.1 GCA_001701115.1 Bacteroidales bacterium GP2 | reverse complement strand
GTTGTCGGCTATAGCTTTGCGGAGGACCCGCGAGGAGCTTCAGGGGCTTGTGGACGTGCTCAAAAAACATCCGCAAATCACTATCATTGCCGATGAAATTTACCAGCACATCAACTTTACCGGCAGCTTCACATCGCTTGGGGCATTCCCCGAAGTAGCTGACAGGGTTGTGGTGGTAAACGGTGTTTCAAAAGCATACGCCATGACCGGCTGGCGCATAGGCTTCATAGCCGCTCCCCTGCCTATTGCAAAAGCAGTGAGCAAGTTGCAGAGCCAGTACACCTCAAACCCCTCATCTATCGCGCAGAAAGCTGCAGAAGCCGCCTATAACGGTCCTCAGGAATGCGTCGAGGAGATGCGCCATGCCTTCGAGCGCAGGAGAGACCTCGTTGTGAAGCTGGCAAAAGAGATTCCGGGTCTTGAGGTGAATGTTCCGCAGGGCGCGTTCTACCTGTTCCCGAAAGTAAGCGCATATTTCGGCAAACGCTGCGGTGACAGGGTGATTGAAAATGACACCGACCTTGCCATGTATCTCCTTGAGGAGGGTCATGTGGCAACTGTTGCCGGCGAGGCATTCTGCCTGCCCGGATATATCCGTCTCAGCTACGCCACTTCGGATGACAATATCCGCGAGGCAATGCGCCGCATAGCCGAGGCACTCAAAAAACTAAACTGATCATTCTGACATTATGATGCGTACCGCGGTATCCGCCGCTGCCGCTCTGCTGCTCGTTGCCGCTTCCTCATGCACAGGGAGCGGCAAAGGTGCAGAGGAGAATATCGACACCCTGAACCTTACCGGCACTTTAATCGCCGAGGACAGCCTGTTCAACTCTCCATACGGAATCGTAGCGTCAAACGAGAAAATATATGTGCGCAATTCCGGCAAGGAAAAGCTGCTCATCGACGAGTTTGACGCTGACGGCAAGTACATCCGTTCTTTTCTAAAGCAGGGAAGCGGCGAAGGGGAAATGCCATACATCGATGCAATACGTTATGATGCCCCACACCAGCGCCTGATTGTCGAGGCGGCGGCAATGTACGGCATTATGCTTGCCGTGGAAAACCTTGATTCCGGCAAACCTGTGCTGAAAACCGTATTCACATTGCCGGAAAGAGGTGTCGATACCGACGGGGACACTATCATGCCCGCAAATATCATACGCCTTTCAAACGGCGCAATCATCACCCCCAACCTCACTCCTGCCGGAATGCTCGGGATTTATGACAGCACAGGAAACTTCAGAAGAATCGTGCAACCTTACCCGCCGAAAGAGGAACTCGGCAGCGATGTGCCTGATTACGCGCTTGCCAATTTCTTCCAGATGAAAGGCGCGGCGAGCCCGGACGGACACCACTTTGCCGCGGCAAGCACTTTGGGCGACATCATATCCTTTGGCACTGTTGCCGGAGACTCTGTGGAGATTGTCACCCGTGTAGGAGCGCCGCAGGAGGGGATAGAAATCATCAGCGAGGAGGGCAGCGCGTCGACCATACGCTACAATGAGAAACTGCGGTACTTCTTCCCGAGAGGAGTCAATGTCACAGACTCCCGCGTATATGCCATAATGGGCGGATACGCAACCGAGAACTACGGCGTAGGCAAATCGGCTGACGATGAATCGATGCCCTGCACCATGGTACGCGTGTACGACTACGACGGCAATGTCAAATCCGTGCTCCGCCTTGATGTTGCAAACTGCATAATAGCTGTCACTCCCGACGATTCCACACTGTACGCGCTCGCCAAAAGCCACAAAAAAGGCTATCAACTATTCAGATTTGACTTATGAACTACCGCATATTCCCACCCGAGGAGCTGATGGACACTGAAGTCACGCTCCCCCTGTCCAAAAGCATCAGCAACCGCGCACTGATTATAAACGCACTCGCTCCCGGCGCCCCGGCACTGGAAAAAGTGGCTGAGTGCGATGACACGGATGTCATGGTCAAGGCGCTTGACTCCGGCTCAGATAGCGTTGATATCGGCGCGGCAGGCACGGCTATGCGGTTTCTTACCGCATACTTTGCGGTACAGCCGGGGAGAAAAACCACCATTACCGGCTCTGAACGGATGTACAACCGTCCGATAGCACCGCTTGTGGATGCGCTCAGGAGCATAGGCGCTGCCATCGAATATATTGGCAAAGAGGGATTCCCCCCTCTTTCCATAACCGGCAAAAAATTGACAGGCGGAAAAACCGCGATAGATGCAGGAATAAGCTCACAGTACATTTCCGCGCTGATGATGATAGCCCCGGTGCTTGACCAAGGGCTGGAGATAACCCTCGAAGGTGATGTGGTGTCAATGCCATACATCCGCATGACCGCCTACATCATGGCTCAGTACGGCATAGAAGCGGATATTGACGGCAACGTCATCACGATTCCCCACGGCGTTTACGCTGCACCGGAAGGTTTTGAGGTAGAAGCAGACTGGAGCGCGGCATCATACTGGTATGAAATCCAGGCGCTGACCTGCGGATGGACCGCATTGGACGGGCTCCACGAAAAGAGCTGCCAGGGGGACAGCGCGATAGTTGACCTTTTCCGTGGGCTCGGAGTGGAAACCGGCTTTGAAACAGAGCCGCTGCGCGCCTCACTGGAAGCATCGCCTGATTTGAGCCCGCGCTTCAACGCCGACCTATCTCCTACACCAGACGTTGCACAGACATTTGCCGTGACATGCGCAATGCTTGGAGTTCCTTTCCGCCTGAGCGGATTAAAATCACTGCGTATAAAGGAAACCGACAGGATTGCGGCACTCGGCAAAGAGCTGCTGAAAGTCGGCGTGGTGCTCGAAACCGAAGGGGATGAAGCTATAAGCTGGGACGGCATACGCCGCCCGGTAACGGAAATCCCTGTTTTTGACACTTACGATGACCACCGCATGGCTCTCGCTTTCGCCCCGGTTGCGGTTTTCGTGCCGGGAATAGTAATAAACAATGCGGAGGTTGTCACAAAATCCTACCCCGAATACTGGGATCACCTGCGCAACGCGGGATTTACTGTTGAAGAACTTGCCAAAGAGGAGGCGGAAGAATGATAGCCGCCCTGATAATACTCGCTGCACTCGTGCTGACCGGAGCGGTGCTATGGCTGCTTGACCGGAAGCATCGTCCGGAAAAGCAGGAGGTACAGCCGGCGCAAGCCGAAGAGCCCCAGGAGGAATGCTGCGGAATGCACATTACCTGCGAAAAAGATTCGCTCGTGTCCGCCATGAGCTCCGAAATAGAATACTACGATGACGAGGAGCTTGACGCCTATGCGGGCACAGGCGCAGATGACTATTCAGAGGAAGCAATCGAAGAATTCAGGAATGTGCTCCTCACCCTTCTGCCGCATGACATTGCCGGATGGGCGCGGAGCTGCACCCTCAGAGGCATCACCCTCCCGACACCGGTGCGCGACGAGCTGATAATGATTGTCAGCGAAGCACGCGCAGCTAAAACAATGACAAATGCTTGACCTTTTCAACTATCCGTTTTTCATAAACGCCCTTGCCGGACTCGCTATCATAAGCGTAGCATCCGCAATGATAGGCACATATATTGTTACCCGCAGGCTGGTTTCAATCAGCGGCGGAGTCACCCACGCCTGTTTCGGCGGACTCGGTCTCGGCTACTATTTCGGCATAAACCCTATTTTCATGGCTGCGGTATTCGCCATAGCCTCATCAATGGGAGTAGAGCTTATGTCAACCCGCGGCAGGATAAGGGAGGACAGCGCAACTGCCGTTGTGTGGGCGCTTGGCATGGCTGTCGGCATCCTGTTCGTGTTCCTCACGCCGGGCTATGTGCCTGAGCTGAACGGATTCCTGTTTGGCAACGTGCTCACCATCGCGTCCGGCGACCTCTGGGCTTTCGGAATATTCACCGCAGTGCTCATAGCGTTTTTCGCACTGTTTTATAAAAAGATAGTGCTTTGCGCGTTTGACCGCGACTTCGCGACAGTGATGCACCTCCCAGTCAAGCTGATAAATTACACTATGACCGTGCTTGTTGCGGTGTGCATCGTGCTCACCATACGCCTTGTGGGTGTGATGCTCCTCATGTCCATGCTCACCTTGCCGCAGATGATTTCGGAGCTCTTCTGCCGCCGGTTCGGTTCAATCATGCTTACATCGGTCGGAGTGTCGCTTTTGTGCTGCGTGGGAGGGCTGCTGCTGTGCACAGTGATAGATGTGCCCTGCTCCGCGCTTATCGTGCTTGGAATGTGCGCAATATACCTTGTGCTGTCCCTCACCGTTCCGCCGCTCCGTAATTCAAAACGCGCCCACGCAGTAAAGCCGTGAGATTCAACTGCCTCCCGATAGTTGCCGCCGCCCTTTCACTTATTCTTTTTGCTGCATGCACGCCGAAAAAGAATACTGCCGCGACACGCAACTACCAGGCGTTCATCACCCGCTACAATATTTATTTCAACGGCGACGAGCACTACAAGGAGACACTGAAAGAGATGGAAAACAGCTATGAGGATGATTTCACACGGCTGATTCCTATGCATCCCGCCGAGGCGCGCTCCGATTCAAAGGCGCCACAGCCATCCGGCTCATTCACCCGCTCCATAGAGAAAGCGCAGAAAGCTATACAGCTGCGCTCCATCAAGAAAAGACCGAAACGCACTCCCGGCAAGAGCCGCAACCCGGAATACCGGGAATGGCTGAAAAGGGAGGAGTATAACCCTTTTATACACAACGCATGGATGCTTATGGGACGGAGCCAGTACATGAACGGCGATTTTCTCGGCGCGGCATCCACGTTCATATACATTGCGCGACATTTCGGATGGCTTCCGGCAACAGTAACTGAGGCACGCATCTGGCAGGCAAGGAGCTATTGCGCAGCAGGCTGGCTGAATGAAGCGCGCGCGGTGCTCGACAGGGTAAAGGATAAAGAGCTCACGAACCCGAACCTCAAAGGGCTCTATGCTTTCACCTCCGCGGACATTTACATCTCCTCCGGTCACTATACCGAAGCGATTGCGCCGCTGCGCGCGGCGATTGAGAGCGCAAAAGGCATCCAGCGCACGCGCCTCACTTTCCTGCTCGGGCAGGTGTTGCAGCTCACAGGCGACAATTCCGGGGCATCCGAAGCCTACAAGCGCGTCAGCTCAGGCATCTCAACGCCGTACCGCATCCGCTTCAATGCGCGCATCCGCCAGGGTGCAACCGCAAGCGGCGCACAGGTCGAGCAGGAGCTGAAAGCAATGCGGAGTATGGCACGATTTGAGCGGAACAAGGAGTACCTTGACCAGATTTACCATGCCGAGGGCAATCTGCTGCTTGCAAAAGGGGATACTGCGGGAGCTTTGAAGGCGTACAACAACGCTGTAGCTAAATCGGTGCGCAACGGCATTGACCTTGCCATTGCAAACCTTGCACTTGGAGAACTCTACTTCGATTTAGGGGAATACTATAAAGCGCAGCCGTGCTACGCGGCTGCCGCCAGTGCGCTTAGCGACGAATATCCGGGAATAGACAGGATAAAACTGAGGTCGGAAGTCCTTGACGAACTTGCTGGCTATTCGCGCAACGTGCATCTCCAGGATTCTCTCCTCGCCCTTGCAGGGATGAGCGACGAGGAGCGTCTTAAAGTAATAAACCGCATTATCGCCGAGCTTGTGAAGCAGGAAAAAGATGAGGCTGAGGAGCAGGAACGCCGCCAGATGGAGGAGGAAGATATGGTGCGGAATGAATCGCAAGGCAACATCGCCGGAAGCGCCAAAGCACCGTCATCATTCACCCTCAACAATGACAATTCATGGTATTTCTATAACCAGAATGTCAGAAACGCCGGAGCAACCGAATTCCGCCGCAAGTGGGGCGCACGGAAACTTGAAGATAACTGGCGCCGCCGCAACAAGAACGATTTCGCCGCCATTTCCGATGAAACCCCGGAGGAGGTAAATGCTGAAAACATCCCATCCGAGGAGAACAATGCCGCTGCCGGCGCTTCCGACAGGACAGACGACCCGCACAATCCACAGTTCTACCTCAAGGACATTCCACTGACAGAGGAGCAGAAAAAAACATCTCATGCAATTATCCAGGAAGGGCTGTACAATATCGGGTTGATACTAAAAGACAAACTGGCAGATTACAATGCGGCGGAAAAACCGTGGCTGAGGCTTTTAGCGCAATATCCTGACAATACTTACCGCCTCGACACATATTATAACCTGTACCTGATGTATATGCTCACAGGCAACATTGCCGAAGCGGAAAAATACCGCGCGCTGATAACATCGGATTTTGCGGAATCGCCTGTCGGCGCTGCAATGACCGACCCTGACTACCTTGAAAACCTCAAGGCGATGCCCGCACGGCAGGAGGAGCTGTACCAACAGGCGTATGCCGATTTCATCGACAACCGCAACGCTGAGGTGAGGAAAGCTGTTGCCGAAGCGAAAGAGAAATACCCGCTCAGCCCCCTTATGCCCAAGTTCCTTTTCCTTGAGGCGCTTACAAATGTGTCAGAGGGCAATGCGGAGGAATTTGCCGGACAGTTGCGCACCCTTGTGGAGCGTTATCCGGATGCCGAAGTCACTCCCCTCGCCTCGGACTACATAAAAGGTGCTGCCGCAGGGCGCAAGCTGCATTCCGGAGCTGCAAACCGTAACGGGATAGTGCGCTCCGTAAGGCTTGCCGATGACACTTCGGATGCAATGTCCCAGGTCGCTGACACGGTGAGGATGGACCTGAACCCCGACATGCCGCAATTGCTCATGCTCACCTACCCGATTGACAGCGTGAAAGCGAATGAGGTCCTCTACGATGTGGCACGCTTCAATTTCAACACCTTCACCATACGCGATTTCGACCTTGAGCAGCTGGAATTCGGCAATCTGGGAATACTGCTTATAAAAGGTTTCGCCAACATAAGCGAGGTATCACGCTACCGCTCGATGCTTGAAGGACCGAATGGAGCGGATTTGCCAAAGGAAGTGGTGCCTGTTGTAGTGTCAGAAGAGAATTTTGCAGTAATTTTGCGCAACGGTCTTACCCTTGACCAATACATTAAAGCTGCAGAAGAGGCTGCAACCCGAGGAGTGCATGAAGCGGTTCTTGCGCCGGAGGAGTACCCGGACGAACACGAAATGTACGGCACGGAAAACGAGACAGGACAATGAGCGAAGCTACACCGAAAATATTATGGGCGGACGATGAGATTGATTTGCTCAAGCCGCATATCCTTTTCCTAAAGGCAAAAGGGTATGATGTTGTGACAGCCACAAGCGGCACCGACGCGCTTCGCGCTGCGAAAGAAACGCATATCGACCTTGTGATACTTGACGAGAACATGCCGGGAATCACCGGACTGGAAACTTTGGCGCGGATAAAGGAAGCGATGCCGCACATACCGGTAATCATGATTACCAAAAGCGAGGAGGAGAATGTGATGGACCAGGCGATAGGGAGCAAGATAGCCGACTACCTCATCAAGCCGGTGAATCCCAACCAAATCCTGCTGTCAATAAAAAAAACGCTCCACTCGGACATGCTTGTTGCACGCCGGTCGCTTGCCAGCTACCGTGACGAGTTTGCCCGCATCTCCACCCTCACCTACTCCGCGGGGTCATTTGCCGACTGGTGCGAACTATACCGCAAATTAGTATTCTGGCAGATAGAACTTGAAGCGCCGGGAGCGCCTGCGGATACTGCCGACATCCTTGCCAGCCAGATAAATGATGCCAATCTCGCATTTGCCAAATTCATAGAGCGCAATTACAGCTCCTGGCTTGCCGATGACCGCAATGCTCCCCTGATGAGCCATCGCCTGATGAAGGAGCGTGCCTTGCCGCTTCTTGACAGCGGGAAAAGGATATGGCTTGTTGTCATTGACAATTTCCGCTACGACCAGTGGATAACCGTAAGCACCATGCTCGGCGAGTATTTCAATATCGACACTGCCCTCTATTGCTCCATCCTGCCGACAGCTACGCAATATTGCCGCAACGCAATTTTCTCAGGGCTGCTTCCGGCACAGATTGCCGCGAACTTCCCTGACCTTTGGGTAGACGAGGACAGCGAGGAGGGCAAAAACCTTAACGAGACCCCGCTGATAGCCTCTTTCATGCAAAGGATGAAACGCCATTACCTTTTCTCCTACACCAAGCTGAATGACTCTGACGGATGCTCCCGGCTGATTGCAAAGCTGCCTGAGATGAAGCGCAACAGCATGAATGTGGTTGTGGTAAACTTCATCGATATGCTCAGCCATGCCCGCACCGAGTCAAAAACAGTGCGCGAGCTCGCCTCCACCGATGCCGCATACCGTTCAATCACCGAGTCATGGTTTCGCCACTCCCCCCTCGGCGAACTCTTCAAGGCTATTTCCGGAACCGGCGACACTGTGCTGCTCACCACCGACCACGGCACAATCCGGGTGGACAATCCCGTGAAAGTGGCGGCAGAACGCAATATAAACCCCAACCTCCGGTACAAGGTAGGACATAACCTCGGGGTAAAACCGTCCAAAGTCCTTGAGGTGAAGAAAGCGGCAGACTACGGGTTGCCGTCACCCGGCATCACCTCCTCATATATCTTTGCCCGCGGGCGTGATTTCTTCGCCTACCCTACAAATTTCAACCGCTACGCGCAGCACTACCGCGACACTTTCCAGCATGGCGGAATATCGCTCCAGGAGATGCTTGTGCCAGTAGTGACACTCACACCGAAACAAACTTCATAACATGAATATGGCAACAAAAACAATTACAATAGCATCAATCGACGACCTGCCACGTGCGGCAAAGGAATTCGCATCACTGATGGATGACCGCACCGTGTACGCCTTCAGCGGAGAGATGGGCGCCGGTAAAACGACTTTCATAGCTGCGCTCTGCAAAGAGCTCGGAGTTGAAGATGATTTCGCAGGCTCACCCACATTTTCAATAATCAACGAGTACCGCTCAGACACTACCGCCGAGCTTATCTACCATTTCGACCTCTACAGGATTGAAAACATGGAGGAGGCATTTGACATAGGAGTGGAGGATTATTTTGACTCCGGCGCATTGTGCCTGCTCGAATGGCCGGAAAAAATCGCCGACATATTGCCAAACGACACTGTAGATGTGAATATCACCGTTAATCCTGACGGAACCCGCACCCTCACTTTCAACACCGAAGACTAATCTTCGGAATAGTGGCGGAGCACACGGCGGTAGGAGTTGAATATCTTTGACTTCGACACAAATCCCACATATCTGCCGTTTTCAACAACAGGCAGGTTCCATGCTCCTGTGTCGTCAAAAGTCTTCATCACAGCCTCCATGCTGCTGCCAACCTCTATGCTCGCGGGCGCGCTGCTCATGAAAGTACGCACGAACATCCTCCGGTAAAGGTCCGGACGGAACATTATGTTCCTTATCTCATCAAGCAATACCACTCCGAGCAGCCTGCCGCTGTCATCAATCACCGGAAACAGGTTTCGGTTGCTCTTCGATATGACCTCGACCATCTCTTTCAGGCTCATTTCCGGCTTCACAGTCATGAAGTCGGTTTCAATCACATTGTCAATCTTCAACAGAGTGAGCACCGCCTTGTCCTTATGGTGGGTGAGGAGCTCGCCGCGCTGGGCAAGACGCATGGCATAGATGCTGTACGGTTCAAACATCTTAATAGTACCATAACTCAGTGTGCTGACTATCAGCAGTGGCAGGAACAACTCATAGCCGCCGGTAAGCTCCGCTGTGAGGAAGATAGCCATAAGGGGCGCATGCATTACCCCGCTCATCACTCCGCTCATGCCCATGAGCGCGAAGTTTTTCACCGAAAGGTCGAATCCGAAAAGGTGATTTATCAGCGAGGCGAAAAAGAAGCCCGCCATGCAGCCGACATAGAGCGAGGGGGCGAATGTGCCGCCTACACCTCCCGCACCGTTTGTCGCCGAGGTAGCGAATACTTTTGTGAGGATAATAAGCCCGACAAAAACAAGGATGAACCACACATTTTCACGGTCGGCATAAAACATCGAACTGTTCAGTATTCCCCCGACATCGCCCCCGAGCAGGCTGACAATCGCGCCATAGCCTTCGCCGTAGAGAGGCGGGAAAATGAATATGAGCGAGGAAAGAATCGCCCCGCCGATACATATTTTCGTGAACCGGTTCTTTATAGAGCCGAAATAATTCTCCATCATGTTCATCACGCGGGTAAAGTAAAGCGACACCAGTCCGGTGAACACACCCAGGAGAATAACGAAAGGTATGCGGCTGGTTACAAACGGCTCGCTCTGTATAAAGAAAAACTCAACGTCATAGCCGGTGAAAACGTATGCGATGGTGGCACCGGTGATAGAGGATATCAGCAGCGGCATAACGCTGACAGTGGTCAGGTCTATCATCAGCACCTCCAGAGTGAACAGCATGCCTGCAATAGGAGCCTTGAAAATGCCCGCAATGCCTGCCGCCGCGCCACAACCTACAAGAATCATGAGCACCCTCGGCGGGAGACGCATCCAGGAGCCAAGGTTTGAGCCTATCGCGGCACCGGTATAGACAATCGGACCCTCGGCACCGACAGAGCCGCCAAAACCTATGGTTATTGAGCTCGCAAGCATCGAGCTATACATATTGTGCCTTTTCAAGCGGCTCTTGTTCTGGGATATGGCGTAAAGCACCTTTGTGACACCGTGGCTGATGTTATCCCTCACCACATATTTTACGAAAAGCACAGTAATTATTATTCCGAGGACCGGATAAATGAAGTACAGATAGTTGCCCTCATTTATAGCGAGATGCGAGGTGAGGAGCGACGAAATCAGATGAATGAGGCTTTTGAGTATCAAGGCGGCGAACCCGCCGAGAATGCCCACGATAAGGGAAAGGATCACCACAAAAGTCTTCTCCGTGATGTGCTTCTCACGCCACAGCAAAAAACTCATGAAAACATCATGCATCCTCTCTTTCAGCGTCTTGCCTGTTCCACTCATCCTACTTCCTTATTATATTGATGAGCCCTCCCGAGGACAATTTCACAACACTTGACGGGCGACCGCCTCCGGCATCATCCCTGCGAGTCTGCGCCACATAGTCTGCCGCGCCAAGAATCTCTTCGCTTATTTCGCTGAAACACTTCGGAGTGCGTT
Source organism: Bacteroidales bacterium GP2 (assembly GCA_001701115.1). Taxonomy (GTDB): domain Bacteria; phylum Bacteroidota; class Bacteroidia; order Bacteroidales; family Muribaculaceae; genus Paramuribaculum. The sequence continues at coordinate 1,347 of DAAJ01000114.1, read as the reverse complement.
TGCCGCTTACATTCGCGCTCGTGCTGACAAGCGGCTTGCGCAGCCCGCGGCACAAAGCACGGCAAAATGGGTCATCGCACACGCGGATTGCCGCGCTCCCGTCCTCGGCAAGGAGCTCCGGAGCAAGCCCGTGCGGGTGGTCATACACCACTGTGAGGGGATTTACCGCGGCATCGACCAACTCGTATGCCACTTCCGGGATATCATCCACCCACCGCTCAAGCATAGCCACATCGCTCACAAGGCTGATAAGAGCCTTTGCATCGGCACGCCGCTTGATTTCAAACACGCGGCGCACGGCTTCGCTGTTTGTGGCATCACAACCGATACCCCATACTGTATCAGTGGGGTAGACAATCACTCCACCACGGCGCAGCACGGCTACGGCGCTATCTATATCTGCACGATTCATCATTCAAATGCAAAGATAACTAACAAACCGCTAACTCCACCTACCGTGCCCCATTATTTTTCCTAACTAAGCGTCAGTGACGGCGGAAAAGTATTTTGGAGCCCTTGCGGGTGCAGGTGATTTTTCCGGATGAAATGCGGTTGCGTGAAACAGATCCCCGTGCCTTCCGAGCGGGGGACGCAGGGACACTGTAGCATTTCCCTACCGGTAACGCAACCGAGGGTGCAGTATCCTTGGCGGCATCATCCGCGGCATCCGGCATTTCCGTCTCAGTGCGCTCCGGGTCAGATTCAGGGAGCACATCCTCCTCAGCTTGAGCTTGCACTGCGGCAGGAGTTTCATCGCCTTCTGCAGTTGAAACCGCCTCATCCTGTTGTATTTCCGCCACATCTTTTGCATCCTCATCCGGAGCATCAACAGCGGGTGCCGCAGGAACCGGAACCTGGATACTCTCTACTTTCTCCCTGCCAAGCTGTTTGGAAATTTCATGGGATATAAACTGGAATGCAATTTTTGCAATACCCTTTAAAACAGGGATTTCGCCGGTAAGTGCAAAATTGAGGACAGCATCGCATACAGTACGGCGCACAGATGCCGAGTATTGGCTGAGAATTGAATACCATGTAAGATCAAATGAGATAGAATTGGTGTGTGTCATAGGTGTGTTTGTTTTTTAATGGATTAATATGCCGCAAAATTACAATACCGTTTTGATATATGCAAACATCCAACCAAAAAAATCATCTTTCCCATGCCCATCCAGGACAGGATTGTGTTAACCGGGGGCTTGCCCCCCGATATTAAAAGGTGCCATGCGAGCTCCGCAGGAGCGTCGCAATGCGAAACCTCAGGCAAGCGAAGTCCGCCATGAGGACAAGGAAGCGCGGGTGCAAGCTCCGCAAGGAGCGTCGCAATGCGAAACCTCAGGCAAGCGA
>DAAJ01000087.1:3757-3944 GCA_001701115.1 Bacteroidales bacterium GP2 | reverse complement strand
ATCAGCTCCTAATATACTGAAAATATAGAAGATAGATATTAACTACCTTATAGCAATTTCTTTTTTTAAGTACATTTTTTGCCGTAACTCCCTGATATGAATCTAGGGCAATAACAAAATCTCTCACAACTCAGCATCAAGACATCCTTATTTTTCAGACCTATTAAAAAATGCTAAAATACATATC
>DAAJ01000087.1:215-3684 GCA_001701115.1 Bacteroidales bacterium GP2 | reverse complement strand
TGGTCAGGCAGCCTGATAGTCATTATATAAGTTTGGGGTAATCAGCTTTCATTGCCGTCGGCTTTCTGCTGAGCCTCGTACTGTGCTTCAGCCTCTGCAAGCAGTTTCTGGCTCTCGGGGTCTTTCTCCCAATGGAAAGGAACGAAATTGCTTGAAGGATTAACCCATGACGGTTTGCGGCAAGCATAGATGATAAAAGGAAGAATCACAAACAGAGCTACACCGCCAAACAGTACTGAGTACCATATTGTATTGCCTCCTACGTTAATCTGGCTCGGCGGGAAGAAGCTGAGTACAAATGCAAGGAGTGAACCGGCGAAACCAACACCGCCTACAATCCACATAAGCCAGTTGCCTTTGCTGCCGATACGGAACGGACGCTTCGCATTCTTCATTGAATAACGGAGGTAAAGTGCGGCTGCAAACATGAGCAGGTAAGCGATGAGGTAAAGCAGGACTGTGAGCTGCGACAGAATCTGGTAGAAACTCTGCACGGTTGGCATCACCACAAAGAGGAGCGAAAGCAAAGTCACAGCAGCACCCTGGATAAGAAGGATGTTTTTCTGCACGCCATTTTTATTTGTCTTCTGGAAGAAGGGAGGAAGATATCCAGCCTTGCCTACAGCAAACACGCCTTTTGAAGGACCTGCTACCCAAGTGAGCACGCCTGCGAGCACACCGAAAGCAAGAGCTATGGCGATTACAGGAGTAAGCCATTCGATATGGAATACTTTGCAGTAATTGTCAAAACCAACAAGAAGGCTCTGCACCAGGTTGATGTCATCTTTAGGAATGATAATGCCGAGAGCGTATGTGCCGAGCACGAAAATCAATACTGTTGCAAGCGCGCCGCCAAACACAGCCTTAGGATAATTCACCGCCGGACGGGATATTTCACGCACGTGCACGCCGCTCATCTCCATTCCCGCATAGAAGAGGAAGATTGATGCCGCAAGAACAACATTATTGAAATTGGTAAGGTCCGGGAAGAAACTGCCGTGGAAATCCATGCACGACTTGCCACCCATGCACAGGAAGATAATGCCGAAAATCACCAGCACGCCTGCGGGAATGATTGTGCCCACCATGCCACCGATTTTAGAAACCTTTCCTACCCAGCCGAGACCCTTCATTGAAATCAATGTCGCAAGCCAGTAGATTGCGAGAACCACCGCAATCGTATAGTAACGGTTTGCCGCAAGGTGCGAATCCATCACATGGTCCATACCCACGAACGCAAGGCTCACTGCACCAAAAGTAAGCACGGTCGGAAACCAGATTGTGCTTTCAACCCACTGGAGGAATATACCGAGAAATCCCGCTTTGGTGCCGAATGCCTCACCAATCCAGCGGAACATTCCACCCTGCTGGTAAGGGAACATAGCTGCAAGCTCTGCAGCTACAAGCGACACCGGAATGAGGAATACCAGCGCGGCAAAAAGGTAATAAAACGCTGAACTCATACCGTACTCCGCTGCAGGCAACTCAGTAAAGGCGCAGNNCCTTGCGGCAAACCGTTACTATACCCTCGAAGCGACACTACAGCAACGATGTTCATTATCATCAGGGTAAATACACCCAGTTTGGCGGCTTTCTTTACCGTACCGCCGGTGCCTGACGTAGAAGTTGCCATTGTAGTAAAAATTTAAATTAGTTGAAGTGATAGATATTGTATGAAATAAAACGGTCAGTCCGCAATATGCACATGGTCGCCGTTCATAATGCCGAGACCGAGCACCTGCATGAATTTCTTAACCGCAGCCTGCGCCTTTACTGAGTTGCCTGCATCATCTAATGGAGGAGCGAAAGCCGCTATGCCAAACAAACCGGGAAGAACTCCGAGAACTCCGCCGCCAACACCGCTCTTTGCGGGAATACCGCTTGTGTAAAGCCAATTGCCTGTGCTCTGGTAGAAACCTACGGTAGCAATCAGGGTTGTGATTTTCGGGGAAATTTCTGTGGCAAAGACTCGCTTGCCGGTCTTCGGGTTAACGCCATGCGACGCAATTGTAGCAGCCATCACAGCGAGTTGTTCTGTAGTTATGCCGAGCGAACACTGGCGGGTATACAGGTCAAGGCTCATATCCGGGTCATCATAGATACGGTCATAGTTCTTGAGGAGCCATGAAATAGCGCGGTTGTTGAAATTTGTTGCGCTCTCACTCTTGTACAGCTCGTCGATAAGCTCAGGTGCACTGCCGCACAAATCAGTGATATTGTCGGTAATAGCCTTCCACTTGGCATCAGAATCTCCCTTGGGGTCAATCATCGAGCACGCGGAAATCGCGCCGGCGTTAACAAGTGGAGTGGAGGGAGAATGGTTTTCAAGCAATATCGCGAAAATTGAGTTGAAAGGCAATCCGGTTGCGTCAGCACCGATTTTTTCCATTACCGCTTCAGGGGAATGCTGCTTCATGGCGAGGATAGCTGTCGGCACCTTGCTGACAGACTCGATTCCGAACTTATAGGTGGTGTCACCCAAGTTTACAGTATAGCCGTCCGGCAGCATAACGCTCAGCCCGAACAGGTTGGAATCAATGTTTGCAAGGTAAGGTATGTAATGGGCATTCTCCCCGCCTGTCACTTTTGAAGCGTAATCATATGCTTCCTGGGCGGCACTGGCAATCTGGCTTTTGGTTATGGTGATATCCATACAGCAGTTTTTATTAAAAAACAAACCGGCAGGAAACCCTCATAAGGGTGACAGTTTCCTGCCGGTATAATATTATCGGTTCAAAATTATCTCACCTGACGCAATTTACTTGCCGGTGTGGTTGAAAGTTTTTGACTTCAAGGGAATATTCTTCTCCATCGCAATACGGGTGGTAGTAGGATATTCAAGCTGGTTGAGCTCATTTACAGCAAACTGGATGTCGGCGAGAAGCTGGTCTGCCATGTCACGGCTGAATCCTTGCTTGCAAAGCACGCGCATCACAATCATCTGCTCGATATTAGCCGGCATTGCGTATGCGGGCACCATCCAACCCTTCTGGGCAAGCTTGTCCTGGAGGTCATAGAGGGTCCACTTGGCAGTTGCCTGGAAATCGGGCTTCATGCGCCATACAAAAATCGGGTTGGGCAGTTTGCCGGGAGCGTAAGGCATGAACGGAGCCATTGCGCTAACCTGCTCCTTAAGGTATTCTGCAACCATGAGCGAATTGTACTGCACATTCTTGTAACCCTCGAATCCCATGCGGATAAACTGGTAATACTGACCGAGAATCTGAGCTGCGGGACGTGAATAGTTAAGACCAACCTGGGTAACTTCTGCACCGAGGTAATCCACTGTAAATGACATATCGTCCGGCAGATACTTCTTGTCTTTCCATACTACCCAGCCGAGACCCGGGTAAACAAGACCGAACTTATGACCTGATGTGCTGATACTGAGCACCCATTTCAAACGGAAATCCCATTTTGTGTCCGGGAAAAGGAACGGAAGGATGAAACCGCCGGAAGCTGCGTCAAT
>DAAJ01000087.1:0-170 GCA_001701115.1 Bacteroidales bacterium GP2 | reverse complement strand
GCATCAAGGGCTTCAACATCATCATTGAGACCGGTCCAGGTAACGCCCTGGATAGGAACTACGCAGATAGTGTTTTCGTCACACATCTTGATAGCTGCGTCCACGTCAAGTGTCGGATGCTCTACGCTCAGGGGCACAAGGCGCATTTCGATATCCCAGAAGTTACAGAA
>DAAJ01000107.1 GCA_001701115.1 Bacteroidales bacterium GP2 | reverse complement strand
GGCGGGATAGCTCAGTTGGTTAGAGCGTCGGATTCATAACCCGGAGGTCTCGAGTTCAATTCTCGATCCCGCTACTTAAAAAAAGTCGACGAAAGTCGGCTTTTTTTTTTATATATCGAACAATTTTTTATATTTTTGCGTTAAATCAATTGTGGAGCCTTGCTCTTTAACTTAAAACTAAAAAATTATGCACTTAACACCAAAGGAACAGGACAAGCTCACCTTGTTGAGTCTTGGTATGATTGCTGAGCGCCGCCTGAAAAAAGGACTGAAGCTCAATTATCCTGAATCAGTTGCCTACATCACTTCATGCGCTCTTGAAGGCGCGCGCGAAGGTAAGACTGTAGAAGAAGTAATGCACGATGCCACAACCGTTCTTACAAAAGACCAGGTTATGGAGGGAGTTGCCGATATGATTACCCTCCTGCAGGTTGAAGCTGTCTTTACTGATGGCTCTCGTCTTGTAAGTATCCATCATCCCATCAAGTAATTTCTTCTCTGAACCTAACTTCGTTTAACAGCTTAAATCTCACTATTATGGATTCTAACAAAACAAACGACCAGTCCGCTCCCCAGGCTCAGGGATTCTCAACCCCGCAGGGAGTTTTCCCCGGCAATCCGCCTTTGGCATATCCCAATACCCCCGGCTTCACACCTTCAACTTATGTGCCTGTAGGTGGTGTGATTCTTGCAGAGGGTGATTTGCAGTATAATGTTGACCGCCGCACAAAGAAGCTTGTGGTACGCAATACCGGCGACCGTCCCATCCAGATTGGTTCACACTTCCATTTCTTTGAAGTGAACCGTTACATGGAATTTGACCGTCCTGCTGCATTCGGCTATCACCTTAATATCCCCGCAACAACTGCTATCCGCTTTGAACCCGGTGAAGAGAAAGAAGTTGAAATCGTTGCTTACTCTGGCAAGCGCCGCGTTATCGGCTTCAATGACCTTACTATGGGCTACAGTGGTCTTGAGGACACACCAACTTATTATCCCGTGCGTATCCGCGCCCTCAAACGTATGGCGGAATATGGCTTCAAGAGCGTAAGCGAAGAAGAAGCTGAAAGCGAATATACCACAAGTCAAACCAAAAAGTAATTATTTCTAATGGCTACTATATCTCGTCAGGAGAACAACAATCTCTTCGGACCTACCGTAGGTGATAAAATCCGCCTCGGCAACACCGATTTATATATTGAAATCGAAAAAGACCTGCGCACACTCGGTGATGAAACCGTTTATGGCGGAGGCAAAACCCTTCGTGACGGCATGGGAACAGCCAACGAGGTTACCTCACAGGCTGGTTCAATTGACCTCGTCATTACCAATGTTACTGTGCTTGACCCCGTGCTCGGTGTTGTTAAAGCCGACGTTGGTGTAAAGGACGGTAAGATTGCAGGTATCGGCAAAGCCGGAAACCCCAATATCATGCACGGTGTTACTCCGACACTCTGCACTGGTCCTTCTACTGACGCTATCTCAGGTGAGCACCTCATCCTCACAGCGGCTGGTATTGACGGTCACGTTCACTTTATTTCACCGCAGCAGGCATACAACTGCCTCAGCAACGGTATCACAACTCTTGTAGGTGGTGGTATCGGTCCGACAGATGGCTCTAACGGTACTACTATTACTGCTGGTCCGTGGAATCTTCACCAGATGCTCCGTGCTGCTGACGGTCTGCCCATTAACGTAGGCTTCCTTGCTAAAGGCAACTCTTCTGTTAATGAAACTCTTGAAGAGCAGATGGTTGCTGGTGCTTGCGGATTCAAGATCCATGAGGACTGGGGTTCAACTCCCGCTGCAATCAGGGCATGTATGGGTGTTGCTGACCGCTATGATGTTCAGGTTGCAATCCACACCGATACTTTGAACGAGGGCGGATATGTTGAGGATACAATCGCTGCTATTGACGGACGTGCTATCCACACATACCACACAGAAGGTGCTGGCGGTGGTCACGCTCCCGACCTTCTGAAGGTTGCTTCTATGGCAAACGTCCTTCCTTCTTCAACCAACCCCACTCTGCCTTTCGGCATCAACTCACAGAGCGAGTTGTTTGACATGATTATGGTTTGCCACAACCTTAATCCGCTCATCCCCTCTGACGTTGCATTTGCTGAAAGCCGCGTGCGCCCCGAAACCCAGGCTGCTGAAAACGTTCTCCATGACCTCGGAGTCATCTCAATGGTTTCTTCTGACTCTCAGGCTATGGGTCGTGTCGGTGAATCTTTCATGCGCACATTCCAGATGGCATCATACATGAAGCAGGTAAGAGGCAAACTCCAGGAAGATTCAGACCAGAACGATAACTTCCGTGTTCTCCGTTATCTTGCTCAGATTACTATCAACCCTGCTATCACATACGGTATCAGCGATGCGCTTGGTTCTATTGAAGTCGGCAAGGTTGCAGACCTCGTTCTTTGGGAACCCGCATTCTTCGGCACCAAGCCCAAGCTCGTCCTCAAAGGTGGTCTCATCAACTGGGCAAACATGGGTGATCCCAATGCATCACTTCCCACTCCGCAGCCCAAAATCATGCGTCCTATGTTCGGTGCATTCGGTGGCGAACTCGCAAAGACCCGCATGACATTTGTAAGTGCTGCATCCAAGGAGGCAGGTATCCAGGAGAAGCTTGGTCTTAAGAGCAACATCTATGCTGTTCACGGTACACGCCAGCTCTCTAAGATGGATATGCTCCGCAATACCGGCATGCCGCAGATTGAAGTCGACCCCGAAACATTCAATGTTTATGTTGACGGAATCCTCGCAACTGTTCCGCCGGCAAAAGAGCTTCCTCTCGCTCAGCTCTACTGGTTCAGCTAATCAGTAAATTATCGATATTTATCGCGGCATCGTGGCCGTTAAAGCTACGGTGCCGCGTTTTTAATGTAATCATCACGCCCAACTATTTTAATAATGGAAGTTTTAACTGAAGTTATCGGCAATACCCATTCACCGGAGTGGCACGGAAAACTTGACGGATTTGATGTTGAATCCGTATTTCTCGACCAATGGACTGCACAGAAAAGCAGATTCCTTGCAAAAGGTGACAAGGATAATGAATATGCTGTCGCACTAAAAAGACATTCTCAGGTTGCGGATGGCGATATTGTTGCTTTTGATCCGGAAAATAAAAAAGCGGTAGTTCTCCGCCTTAAACTGAGTCCTGTGCTTGTTGTGGACATGAGCGGACTCGCAGGGAAAGACCCCGACCTTGTTATACGCACATCCGTTGAGCTTGGTCATGCTATCGGCAACCAGCACTGGCCTGCAGTTGTTAAAGGCACTAAGGTTTATGTGCCTCTTACTGTGGACAAGAAAGTGATGCTCAGCGTTATGGAAACACATCATATCGAGGATATCACATTTGAGTTCCAGGAGGGCATGGAGATAATTCCTTATCTTGCTCCTCACGAGGTACGTCGCCTTTTTGGCGGTGCCGGTCAGGAAAGTCACTCCCATGAGCATGTGCATGGAGCCCATACCCACGAACACACTCACCACCATCCGCATTGATGAAAAAAGCGAAGAAAAATGAAACGCCGTTGTTGGTGCGTCTGAGCCACTTGTTGCAGTTCAGCGATTCTGCTTTCCCGGTAGGCACTTTCTCCTTTTCAAATGGTTTGGAAACAGCGTCATACGAAAAGATAGTCTATGATGCTGATACCCTTGAGCAATATGCAAGGTCTGCCGCACGCCAGGGTGCGTTCAGCGACGGTGTTGCCGCGCTTCTTGCCTATCGCGCTATGGAAGCAGGGGATTACGCCCGCATTGTTGAGATAGACAAAGCGCTCATGCGTTTTAAAATGAACGATGAGGCGCGCCTAATGCTCACGAGGATGGGCAAAAAACTCGCGGAGCTGGGAGTCAGGATGTTTGAGAGCAATGATATTATGACCCAATGGATTGAAGATATCAACTCAGGTAAAACTCCCGGTTCATATCCTGTTGCCCAGGGAATAGTTTTCCAGATTGCAGGACTGACAGAGGAAGAGTTGTTTGCATCGCAGCAGTATGGCGTTGTCAATATGATTTTAGGAGCCGCGCTCAGGTGTGTTAGGGTGTCACACTACGATACCCAGATGATTCTTACCGCGCTGGCAAAGGAGATTCCTCAGCTATACGAGGAAGTTAAATCGCTTGACCTGCCGGAGATGCACTGTTTCGTGCCGGAAATGGATATCCTTGCTTCGCTGCACGAAAAAGGAAATATGCGAATGTTTATGAGTTGAACTCTCACCTGTTTTTCACGTTTAAATATTAAATTCATCATTTATTTATGAGTACATGTAGAATCGGGGTCGGCGGACCTGTTGGTTCAGGAAAAACCTCGCTTATAGAAGCTATTACTCCACGTTTGCTTGAACGTGGGCTTAAAGTGCTGATTATTACAAACGATATAGTTACCACTGAAGATGCCAAGCATGTCCGCAAGACATTGAAGGGAATCCTTCAGGAGGACAGGATTATTGGAGTGGAAACCGGTGCGTGCCCCCACACTGCAGTGCGTGAGGACCCCTCAATGAATATTGCTGCCGTTGAGGAGATGGAGGCGAAGTTCCCCGAAGCTGATATCGTTTTCATTGAGAGCGGCGGTGACAACCTCACCCTCACATTCAGCCCGGCACTTGTGGACTTCTTCATTTATGTCATTGACGTTGCTGCCGGTGACAAGATTCCACGCAAAGACGGTCCCGGCATATCACATAGCGACATACTTGTGATTAATAAGACAGACCTTGCGCCTTATGTTAATGCTTCTCTTGAAGTCATGCGCCATGATAGCGAGCTTATGCGTCCCGGCAAACCTTTCGTTTTCACGAATTCAATGACAGGCGAAGGCATGGAGGAGCTTATCGACCTTATCTACAAGATGGCTCTTTTTGATAAAGTTGAAAAGTAATATCTGATGTTTCAGACTAAATTAGAAAAATTCTATTCCGACTCTCCGGAGGTGGATTTCTCCCACCTTCGTGAGATGTCGCCATATCTCCGTGAGCCTGAGGCTATGTATGTAGGAGCGCCGGGCAAGAGGGGATACCTCAACCTCGGCTTTGAGCTTGATTCTTCCGGCAAATCTATTTTGCGCGAACTTGACAGGCGTGCCCCGCTGATTGTGCAGCAGGAGCTTTATTTTGATGAGCAGCTTCCGGGCATGCCGTGTGTCTACATCCTTTCATCAGGAGGTCCTAATGTTGACGGTGACCGCTTCAAGCAGAATTTCACAGTCAGGAAAGATGCTATTGCACATGTATCAACCGGAGCGGCAACAAAGATTGCCAGCATGAAGTACAATTACTCGGGGATGATTCAGAATATTGTCCTTGAGGAAGGTGCGTACTTTGAGTTTCTTCCTGAACCGGTTATCCCGTGTGCATCCGCAAGGTTTGCCTGTGACACAAGGATGATAGTACACCCCACAGCAACAGCCGTATATTCCGAAATTTATATGGCTGGCAGAAAGCATTTCGGCAATGGCGAACTTTTCCAGTTTGACATCCTTTCGGTATGCACTCATGGCGAGCGTCCGGATGGCGAGCAGCTTTTCCGCGAAAAATTCATTATCTCACCCAAAGAAGCCAATGTCAGAAACGCAGGAGTTATGGGTGGATACGATGTTTTTGCCAATGTAGTGGTGATGACCCCGGAAGATGTGGCTGCAAAGGTATATGATGCTACTACACCGTTCATTGACAGGAAAAACAAGCTTGCGGCAGGCATTACTCGTCTGCCTAATAATGCCGGTTTGCTATTCAAAGTGCTTGGCATGGAGCCAGGACCGGTCAAAAAAATTGTGCGGGAATTCTGTTCGCAGGTACGTCTTGCTGTAAAGGGTGTGCCTCTGCCACAGGAGTTTCCATGGCGTTAAAGAATAATAATCAACACATTATATTATGGAATCTTCAAACAAATCTTTGCTGAAAGTGGTGCCGTCGCTTCTCAACGGAGCCGGGCAGGTGATGTTTCAAGGCAGTGCATGGACTGGGCTGCTGTTTCTAATCGGTATTTTCTGGGGCTCATACGAGTGTCATGCTCCATTGGTGGCATGGGGAGCGGTAGTAGGTCTTGTCGCTTCTACTCTTGCTGGCTACCTTGTCGGTTTGCCTGATGCAGACGGCGAAGACGGGCTTTGGGGGTTCAACGGTATTCTTGTCGGATGTGCTTTCCCTACAAGNNCAAAGATTTGTTTGAAGATTCCATCCTACATTTCTTGGAAGCACATGGCAGATGTGGGTAGCTTTGGTTATCTGTGCTATGGCAACCACTTGGGTGCGCACAGGTTTCAATAATGTGATGGCGCCCTGGAAGGTTAATTCGTTGACATTTCCATTCGTGTTCCTCACATGGATGTTCCTCCTTTCAGCCAGAGTATTGCCTGGGCTTGACGTCGTTTCTCTATCCGTTCCGGCATTGACTGAGCCTGCGGCGACTTCCGCAGACCTTTCTTTCGGCTCACTGGTCATTTACTGGCTCAAGGGCGTGTCACAGGTATTCCTTGTAAATTCTTGGGTGACAGGAGTGTTCTTCCTTGTAGGTCTTGCACTGTGCAGTGTTTGGGCTGCTGCTTGGGCTGCTATCGGCTCCGCTATCGCGCTTGCGGTTTCAATTGCGTTCCATTGCGACCCTGCAACATATTCCGCCGGTTTGATGGCATTCAGCCCGGTACTTACAGGTATTGCCCTCGGATGCACATTCTATAAGCCTAATATCCGCTCTGCTATATGGTGTATCATCGGAATAATAGTAACTGTTTTCATTCAGGCTGGTATGGATGCGCTTGTCCTTCCTTACGGTATTCCTACTCTCACTGGACCATTCTGCATCGCAACATGGCTTTTCCTTCTCCCTTGCTTTAAAATGGATCCCATAGAAAAACCGGACCATTCACAGTGGCATGGCAAAAACCAGATAACTAAATAAAAATGGCAGATACTTCAAAACAATATATAAGTGAACTGAAACTCCGTGGAGCGCACTACCGCATTCTTGCGGTAGCTTCCATGGAGCAGGTCATAGGTGCAGGTCTCAGCACTATTTCCGGTATCATTATTCCTATCATTGCTTTGCTTCACGGCGCCTCGCTCCCTGTGTTCCTGCAAGGGTTGCTCGGTGCATCAGGTCTTATCGGTATTGCAAGCGGCTCAATGATTCTCGGGCATCTCAGTGACAAATACGGCTATCTTTTTTATTTCAGGCTGTCGCCGGCATTGATTCTCGCCGGCGCCTTGCTGATATATTTTATACCGACGCTTCCTATTCTCATCATAGGGCTCTTTATCATAGGATTCGGGGTAGGTGGCGGCTATAGCCTTGACGGCAATTACATTTCGCAGCTCATGCCCATCAAATGGAGGCTGTTTATGGTCGGTGTGGCAAAAGCTACATCCTCAATAGGCTTTTTTGCGGTTGCTGGAGTTGCCTATATGATTCTTAAGGACAATTTCACGCCGCAGCACTGGAATGAGCTCATGCTTATAATAGCTGTCCTTGGTGGAGTGACCTTGCTGACCAGAATCTGGTTTAGAAATAGCCCCAGATGGTTGCTGGCTCATGGAGAAAATGAAAAGGCGCAGGAAGCTGCTCATTTTTTCTTTGGTAAGAATGTTTATGTAAAGGCATTGGCTACAGATCCTAAGGTTGCATCCCCAAGTTATTCATCATTCTTAAAGGGTGAGAATCTCAAAAAGGTGATTTACAGCGGTATTCCTTGGGCATGCGAAGGTGTTGGCGTTTACGGTGTTGGTGTATTCCTGCCTATCCTCGTTGTTGCGCTTGGCATAGCAGGAAATTCTCATGCAACCGGCTTGTCGCATATCATAAACTCAGTTGAACTTACTGCGGTCATCAACTTCTTTATCCTCCCGGGTTTTGTCATGGGACTTATCGCGGTGCGCAAGATGAGCCATCTCAAGATGCTCACAGGTGGATTCTTTGTGAGTGCCGTTGCTCTTGCCATGCTTTTTATCGCATATCATTTCAAACTCCCGGTATGGGTTTCTGTAGTAAGTTTCATATTGTTTGAACTTTTCCTGAATGCAGGTCCGCACCTTGTAACCTTTATTATTCCCGACGGTATATATAAGGTGGAAGACCGTGGGACAGGTTCGGGAATCGCGGCTATGCTTGGCAAAGTGGGTGCTATTGTAGGCGTATTTCTTATGCCTATGCTGCTAAAATGGGGCGGTATAGAACTTGTTCTTATAGTTTGCATCGCAGTTATGGTAATCGGTGCAATCGTGGGGCAGGTGTTTGGCAAAATGGTTATGAAGGATGAGGCTACCGCTTCATCGATACATGAAGATTAATCGGGATATAGGACTATGCACATGGCTGATGCCCTGATTTCTGCACCGGTTGCAGGAGTCGCAGATGTAGTTGCCGGGGCGCTTATTGTGGTTGCCGGTCAACGGCTTAAACGGGACAGGAACAGCAGCATGATTCCACTGATGGGAGTGATGGGCGCATTCATCTTTGCCGCCCAAATGATAAACTTTTCCATTCCTGGAACCGGTTCAAGCGGTCATATTATTGGCGGCATTCTTCTTGCCGCTGTGCTTGGTCCCTGGGCAGCTTTCCTGACGCTTGCGTGCGTATTGCTGATTCAGTGCCTTGTGTTTGCCGATGGCGGGTTAATGGCTATAGGATGCAATATAATCAACATGGGCGCAATGTCGTCGCTTGTTGCATATCCTTTGGTGTTTAAACCTCTATTGCGTTTCCCTTCATCGCCATGGAAAATCATGGGAGTATCGGTTTTGGCTTGCGTTGCAGGTCTTGAACTGGGTGCTTGCCTTGTGGTTGGCGAAACAATCATGTCAGGAATAACTGCATTGCCTGCGGACAAGTTCTGCCTTTTCATGCTCCCGATTCATCTTGTAATCGGAATCGGTGAGGGTCTTGCAACCGGAGCGGTTCTTTGCTTCTTGCAGCGCAGTCGTCCCGATTTGCTTGATTCATCTGGTTCGGTTGCGTCAAAAAAGCCTGTGCGCAACATGATTATAGGTTTTGCTATAGCTGCTGTTGTGCTCGGAGGCGGTCTTGCTTATTTTGCGTCCTCGAATCCGGACGGGCTGGAATGGTCTATTGAAAAGGTAGCCGGTTCAACGGAAATTGAGTGTGTTGATAATTCCCGGTTTGCAGAAACCGCTTCTGAAGTCCAGTCATCTACCGCCGTTATGCCTGATTATGACCATTCTTTATCCGGAATAGTTGGCGCGGCAATGACGATGCTTGTGCTTTGGGTGCTCACGACAGTTATTATGCGTTCCTTCAGGAAATCATCGGCAAGGCGGTGATAGCATGAGGTTTTATGGGGAGCTCTCTTGAAAAGGCGATAAATACTTTTGCCGCTCTGGAAAGAGGCGGAGAGGCAAACGGATATGTGCCTGATGCGCGGTGCTCCTTCATAGTGACAGTGCTGTATCTTGTGGCAATGCTGAGTGTGCCCGTGGGGGCATTGTCCAGGCTGGTTTGGTTTGCCGTTTTCCCTATAGTCGGTTCGGCTGTGCAGGGAGTGAGTTATGGAAAGATTTTCATGCGGTCGCTTGTAGTGTTGCCTTTCATCGCCCTGATTGGAATAGCGAATCCATTCTTTAATAAAATTCCGGCGTTTGTCATTTGCGGGCATATTGTAACACAAGGGTGGGTCGAATTTGTGTCAATCCTTCTTCGCGGCATTCTTTCGGTGCAGGCGCTTCTTCTTTTATGTTCCGGCTCCGGTCTTACCGGGATGTGCCGTGCCATGAATCGTCTCGGTCTGCCAGATTTTATTTCTGCCGTGTTGATGATGGTGTGCCGTTATATATCGGTGCTCCTTGAAGAAGCCCTGTGCATGAGGCGGGCGCGTGAGAGCCGTGGCTATGGGAGGAAATCTTTCCCTCTGTCGGCATGGGGAACTTTTGTAGGGCAACTTCTTGTGCGCACTGTTGAGAGAGGTGAGCGCGTGCACCGTGCAATGCTGTCAAGAGGTTTTGAAGGAAAAGTAATGGCATTCGGGGCATCTGGGCGATGGCGCATAAGCGACACTGTTTACCTTATAGTATGGACTGCGGTATTTGTCTTGCTGTGGTTCGTTAACCCATCAAGATTTTTCGTGTTATAAAATATGAGTCACCATTATATAAGTTTCAAGGATGTGTGCTACCGTTATCCGGACGGTCACGAAGCTCTTAAAAATGTGTCTTTCCGCATCAGCCATGGTGAGAAAGTCGCTTTGCTGGGGCTGAACGGTGCGGGAAAATCCACCTTGCTGCTGCATACAAACGGCTTGCTCCTGCCAACATCGGGGGAAGTCAATGTGGGTGATGTGCCTGTTACTTCAAAGACGCTCAAAATTGTCAGGCGCACGGTTGGACTCGTTTTCCAGAACTCCGACGACCAGCTATTCATGCCGACGGTTGAGGAAGATGTTGCATTCGGACCTATGAATATGGGGTTGCCGCGTGAAGAAGTAGAGCGCAGAGTAGTGTCGGCTCTGGAATCGGTAGGGTGCATAGGGTTGAGAAAAAAATCACCGTCACATCTGTCAGGCGGTCAGAAAAAAAGTGTTGCAATTGCAACAGTCCTCTCCATGCAACCGGATATAATGGTGCTTGACGAACCAACCACAGGTTTGGATATAGTGGCAAGGAAACAGGTGATGGATATTATTTCCGGTTTCTCCCACACTTGCCTTATAGCTACCCATGACCTTGACATGGTGCGTGAAATTTGCGGCAGGGCAATACTGGTAAAGGGGGG
This sequence comes from Bacteroidales bacterium GP2, assembly GCA_001701115.1. Taxonomy (GTDB): domain Bacteria; phylum Bacteroidota; class Bacteroidia; order Bacteroidales; family Muribaculaceae; genus Paramuribaculum. The sequence continues at coordinate 2,048 of DAAJ01000107.1, read as the reverse complement.
TGAAATTGCCGCTGACGGAGATGTTGGAGAAATATGTGATATTTTTATTAAAGAATTTTTTCTTTAATTGAATTATTGTACTATATTTGCGCATCAAATTTTATAATCGGAACAGAATGGAGAAAAGAAAGTTGAAAATAAGGGATTTGACTCTGCGCGACGGGCAGCAGTCGCTGTTTGCAACCCGCATGAACCAAAAGACAATCGACCGTCTTTTGCCGTTTTATGAAAATGCAGGGTATTATATAATGGAAGTGTGGGGCGGTGCAGTGCCTGACTCTGTAATGCGTTACCTCGGCGAATCTCCGTGGGAACGCCTCCGCAAGTGCTCTGAGGCAATGAAGGGCAAATCGCTCCTGAGTGCATTGTCACGCGGTCGCAATCTTTTCGGCTATGTGCCTTACCCGGACAGCGTGCTTGAAGGTTTCTACAAGGAGGCTATTGCCAATGGATTGAACGTAATGAGGATTTTCGACGCTCTCAATGACATTGACAATGTGCGCGAAAGCATCCGCATGATTAACAGCCTTGGCGGCATTGCCGACGGTGCTGTGTGCTACACCGTTGATCCTAAGGATGAAACTCCGGCAAGCACAGGATTTGCAAGCAAGTTGAAATCACTGTTTGGAAGCAAGCCCGCAGCTCCTAACAAAATATTCACCGATGAATATTTTGTTGAAAAAGCTAAGGAGATGGAGGCGCTTGGAGCCAAAATCATCACCCTCAAGGATATGGCGGGTCTTGTTAATCCCCTCCGCGCTGCTTCAATCATTTCAGCCCTCAAACGTGAGCTTAAAGTGCCAGTAGATTTCCACACCCATTGCACACCGGGCTATGGTCTTGCTTCTTCAGTCATGGCGATGATTCACGGAGTTGATATTCTTGATACCAATATATGGTGGTTCGGCGGCGGCTCTGCTGCTCCTGCAATCGAGCTCATTTACATATTCGCCCAGCGTCTCGGCATTGAAGTTGATGTTAATATGGAGGCTGTCGGTGAAATACGCAACGAACTTCTCAGTGCTCGCAAAGAGCTCTCACAGTTTGACATTGTTAAAGAACTTCCCATTGAGTTCAATCCTCTCACCGATACTCTGCCCGAGGATATTTCACGTCATTTCGACGAAGCAATCAGATGTGGCAAAGAACTTGATGAAGAAGGCATGCTTGAGCACTGCCATGCAATCGAGGCATATTTCCGTTTCCCGAAACCCAATGAACTTGTCAAGAACGCGGAGGTTCCGGGCGGCATGTATTCAAATATGGTTGCTCAGCTCAAATCGCTCCAGGCGGATGACGTGCTCGATGAAGCTATGGCACTTATTCCCAAAGTTCGCCGTGACGCAGGTCTTGTTCCTCTCGTAACCCCGACCAGCCAGATTGTGGGCAGTCAGGCAGTGTTCCTTGCACTTGACCGCAAAAAAGGAAATCCTGACTACTCAAATACTTCCAACCAGTTCATGTCGCTCATTAAGGGTGAATACGGCAAAACTCCGGTTGCAATCGACCCGGCATTCCGTGAAAAAATCACCGGTGATCCTGTTGAGCATCCCTATGATGTTAGCCAGTACAAGAAACCGGAAAACCCGGTGTTGGAGGAATTTGGTGGTGTTAAACTTGCAGCAAATGATGAGGAATACCTGCTTCTTGAACTTCTTCCTGCAGTGGCAAACGGATTCCTGCGTAACAAGCGTGCGGCTGAATTTGCCGAAAAGCAGGCAGAAGAAGCTAAGAATGCTCCTGTAGAGGAGGTTGTTGAAGAAACAATTGAGCCTATAACCGGTGAAGTGCTTTCTGGTCCTATGCCGGGAACCATCCTTGAAATCTGCGTTAAGCCCGGAGATGCAATCAAGAAAGGTGACAAGCTCCTTGTTTATGAATCAATGAAGATGGAAAATGATGTTGAGGCAGAGCATGATGCGGTAATTAAACGCATATTTGTTAAGCCCGGCGACAAGTTTGCCGGTGAAGCCCCCCTCATCGAGTTCCAAGACTAACTTATACCGAAATATGATTTTATAGGTTACCTGAGCGGAAACTCCGATTAT
>DAAJ01000028.1:6400-7273 GCA_001701115.1 Bacteroidales bacterium GP2 | reverse complement strand
ATTTTGTAGCAGGAGGTTATCGCAAAGTTAACTATTTTTCGCTAACTTTGGGCGTTGATCCGAAATGTATGAGTGTAAACAAAGTAATATTAGTGGGAAATGTAGGGCGTGAGCCGGTAATCCGTTACGTGGAGAAGCGACCAGTAGCGGAATTATCTCTTGCAACCACTGAACGCGGATATACCACATCCTCAGGCACCAAGGTTGAGGATCGGACCGAGTGGCACAGGCTGATAATGTGGGACGGTGCTGCTGAGACTGCCGAGAAGTACATCACCAAGGGTACCAAGCTGTATGTGGAGGGGAAACTGAGGACCCGCAACTGGACCGACCGTACCGGCATAAGCCATCGCGTCACCGAGGTTTACGTGGATTCTTTCGATATTCTTTCCCGACCCACAGGAAGCAACCAGTAAATAATCAACCAATCATTATATTTATGTCAAAAAACAACACCAATCTCGCTCAGGAAAATGAGGAGATTTACATGAATGCAGATCCGGTGCAGTTGCCGGAAAACGCATTTCGTGAGCTTGGGGCGGAGCATTACCGTCCGATAATGCATCCGGCACGCGATTATGCGGAAGTTACACCTTATTCTGTAATCACCGGTCTTATCCTTGCGGTGATTTTCAGCGCGGCAGCCGCTTATCTCGGGCTTCGCGTTGGTCAGGTATTTGAGGCGGCGATACCTATCGCAATCATTGCGGTGGGTCTTTCCGGGGCTTTAAAAAAGAAAGACCCGCTTGGTCAGAATGTGATTATACAGTCTATCGGTGCATGCTCCGGAGTAATTGTTGCCGGTGCAATATTTACTTTGCCGGCATTGTTTATCCTTCAGGCTACCTACAGCGACATTACTGTTGACTTCCT
>DAAJ01000028.1:6224-6346 GCA_001701115.1 Bacteroidales bacterium GP2 | reverse complement strand
TTCCGCAAATATTTCGTAAAGGACATGCATGGGCGTTATCCTTTCCCTGAAGCCACAGCCACAACACAGGTGCTTGTGAGCGCGCAGACTAAGGGCGCTGATGAAGGTGGTCAGGCTAAAAT
>DAAJ01000028.1:6021-6167 GCA_001701115.1 Bacteroidales bacterium GP2 | reverse complement strand
GGAGTTTGGGCGGAAACTGTGACTTCCGCTGTGACCGGTTGGGGTGCAGCTCTTGCAGACAAGACAAAAGTTGTGTTCAGCTGCAATACCGGCGCTGCTCTTCTCGGTCTCGGATATATTGTAGGTCTTAAGTACGCATTTGTTAT
>DAAJ01000028.1:5401-6003 GCA_001701115.1 Bacteroidales bacterium GP2 | reverse complement strand
TGGTGGGTTATCATTCCGCTCATCGGCACTTACGGTGCTGCTGATATCGCATCGCTCAGCCCGGATGCCCTTTTCTCAAATTATGCAAGGCTAATCGGCATAGGCGGAATAGCAATGGCAGGTATCATAGGCATTGTAAAGTCATGGGGCATAATCATGCAGGCGGCAGGTCTTGCTGCGCGTGAAATTAAAGGCTCTTCCCAGGGAAGTGCTTCTACCATCCGTTGGCAGCGTGATATATCCATGAAGCATATCGTATTTTTCATGGCTATCGCCCTTGTTGCCGTGCTCATTTTCTTCTGGGCAGGAGTGCTGCATAATTTCTGGCAGGCTCTTGTTGCATGGATTGTGGTGACTGCAATTTCTTTCTTGTTCACCACTGTTGCCGCAAATGCAATTGCTATTGTGGGTTCTAACCCTGTGAGCGGCATGACCCTGATGACCCTTATTATAGCGAGTGCCATTTTCGTTGCAATAGGCATAAGCGGTACTTCCGGCATTGTCGCTTCAATGGTTATAGGCGGTGTGGTTTGTACAGCTCTTTCAATGGCTGGCGGTTTTGTCACCGACTTGAAAATCGGCTATTGGCTCGGTTCTACTCC
>DAAJ01000028.1:0-5295 GCA_001701115.1 Bacteroidales bacterium GP2 | reverse complement strand
GCTCCGCAGGCGAATGCAATGGCAAAGGTTATCGAACCTATAATGATGGGCGGCGATACACCCTGGATTCTTTATATGACCGGCGCTGTGCTTGCCCTGCTTCTGAACTGGCTCGGTGTGCCCGCGCTTGCTTTCTGCCTTGGAATGTTTATTCCGATGCAGCTGAACACCCCGATGCTTGTTGGCGGTGCAATTGCCTGGTATGTATCAACCCGTTCTAAAGACAGTGCCGTCAATGATGCGCGTCGCGACCGCGGCACTCTCATCGCTTCCGGTCTTATTGCCGGCGGCGCACTGTTTGGCGTGTTTGCAGCTCTTACCCGTTTTGCAGGATTTGAGTACCAGAGCACAATGGATGTCATCACCAACCAGTGGCTTGGTGTGATTGCCTATGCGGCTATCATAATCTATCTTGCTATCCAGAGCCTTAATGCACGCAAAGGCTGAGGATAAGCCATTAAAGCTATCGCGCAAGCAGATTTGCAGCGCGATTCTCGCATTGTCAGTACCGGCTATAGTGACTAATGTCACTGTGCCGGTACTTGGCATTACAGATGTGGCTATTGCCGGGCATCTCGGCAGCACGGTCTTCATTGCTGCAATCGCTGTCGGCACAAATATGTTCAATTTGCTCTATTGGCTATTCAATTTCCTGCGAATGGGTTCGAGCGGGCTTACTGCCCAGGCATTCGGAGCAGGGGACAAGGATGCTTCATCGCTTGTGCTGAGCCGTGCGCTGATGATAGCGATTGCGGCAGGGCTGCTGATGATACTTTTCCGTAATCCTATATGTGCGCTGCTCCTTGATTCAATGGATGTTAGGGGAGCGACAAGAATAGTTGCAGAGAGTTATTTCATGATAAGGATATGGGCTGCACCTGCAACCCTGGGCATTTTTGCATTTACAGGTTGGTTTGTGGGCATGCAAAATTCAGGAGTGACAATGTGGGTTTCGCTTCTTGTGGATGTCCTTAACATTGCGGGCAGTGTGGCTTTCGTCTTTCTTGCCGGATTAGATATTGATGGTCTTGCTTACGGCACTGTAATAGCCCAATGGGGCGGTTTCGTTGCCGCAGCCGGTGTGTGCCTCTCCAAATATAAGATACGCATCCCGGGAATTGCCGAAGTGTTACGATGGAGTGAACTAAAACGTTTCTTCTCGATAAATGTAGATATTTTCCTGCGAACCCTGTGCCTTATAACGGTGACACTTTGGTTTACACGAGTCGGTGCATCCCAGGGTGATACAATGCTTGCTGTCAATGCCTTGATAATGCAGCTGTTTACAATATTCTCTTTCTTCATGGACGGCTTCGCATTTGCCGGAGAGGGATTGAGCGGCAGGTTCAAAGGCGCGTGCGACAAAGATAATTTCCATCAGACTGTAAAATACCTCCTGCTCTTCGGAGTGGTGATTGCAGGCATATTCACGTTCCTATATGCTCTTTGCGGCGATTTATTTATCGGGTTGCTGACAGACGATGCAACAGTCGCTTTAAGCGCACATGACTACATTTTCTGGGCGGCAACAATCCCATTCGCCGGATTTCTTGCATTTACGTGGGACGGTATTTTTATCGGCACAACTGAAACGCGGTCGATGCTTGCATCAATGGCAGCAGCAACAGCTATTTTCTTCGGTGTGTTTTACCTCTCGTTCAATCAGATGGGTAACCACGGGCTGTGGCTTGCCTTTATAACATATCTGGCTGTGCGCGGCATAACCCTGTGGATTATTTCGCGGCGATTCAACCGGGATAATTATTTTTGCTCGGCGAGGTAAGCCTCACAAGCCTCCGCAAGCTCGTCATACCACTCTTTGCCAAACCTTTCGATAAGGGGTTCTTTCATAAACTGGTATAGCCTGATGCGCAATTCCTTGCCATTTTGCTCGGCACTGCGGCAAATTTTCCACCGGTGATAGTTTACCGCAGTGAATGTAGGATATTCAGTAAGGCGCAGGGGATATAAATAGCATGAAATCGGTTTTCTGAAATCACATCGTCCCTCGCGGTATGCCCTCTCTATGGCGCAAAGGCATTTTCCTCCTGCTGCATAGCAGGTGAAAACACAATTCTTTCCATCAATTATAGAAGTAACGAGGTCACCCTCCTCATCTGTGTATCCCACTCCGTCCTCTTCAATTACTTTCACGGCGGCAGGGAGCAATTCCGGTTTTAATGCCGGTACAATATCTTCAAGTTTCTTGAATTCCGCTTCAGTAATCGGCGCTCCTGCATCACCTTCGATGCAGCATTGCCCGAGGCACTTGTCAAGGTCGCAGCAAAAGAACCTTTCAGCAAGGTCAAGGCTTACCAGAGTGTTTCCTATCTGTAGCATAATCTCTTCTTCAGTCATTTTATTTATGTAATGCTGTTGTAGTCACCGCAGCGAGCCTGTCAAATCTTTCACCGGGATTGCGGTAATACACATATATTATATATTGGTTTGAGGTGTCGCAGTAGTTTCCCTCCGTAAAGTCAGTGCTAATTTCGTCCGACCCTGGGGAAACCGCCACATACCGGTAGTCGTAAGCTCCTTGCTTAAGCAGCAGGCTTTTTTGATAACAACCTATTTCCGGGTCATAGTCCATTCGGGTAGAGGAGTCAAGTGCGTGTGATGTCAGGGCTCCGTCGATATGTACTTCCGCACCGGGAAATTTAGGGCTCTCAAAAGTGAAATTAGTCAGTACATATTCCGCCTCAGTGTCGCTGTTATCGGAATTATATTCCCTGACCGTGAATGCGCCATGCTGGGTACGGTCATATATATAGCCGTTGGCATAGCGTGGAGTATCAATCAATAAATCGGCTACATATCCATCCGGAGTATGCCCGATTTTGTCAATGCCCATTCCGGGATAGGACGTTGATACTGTTTCAAAACGCCGGTATTCGTTGCCGCCTTTGAATATCAGGGGGCGCAAATGGTTGTAAGACACGGTACTGCCTCGCATCATAGACGGCGAGGGGAGAACGACTCTTGACGGATTGCCCGGATTCTGCTCTACGATAGTGGTGAGGTCTGTGTAAGGGTTGCTTATTCCTGAGCCTTTAGTGTCGACTTCTATTTCAAGTTGCTGATGACGGTCCATATAGTCAATGTCAGTGCGTGGGGATACGCTTGCATTGACCCTCATGCTGTTTTCTGCAAATGAAAATCTCACTTGCAGGAGAATGTTTTCAGGCTCATATTCTTCATACACTTTCAGCAGGTAGTTGCCCGATATTTTTAGCGGTATCCTTTCATCTGGCAGGGTAATGGAGTAATGCACGTAGTGTGTGAGTGTGCTACGTGAATATTCAAAGTCATCTATAGTCGCCTCGTTTAGCCCGTCTGTAAATTCAAAATCAGAAAGCTCCTCCGGTTGCCACCGCGCATTGCAGTGTGTCAAACTCCACCGCAGGTTCCGGGCTTGTGTGGAAAGCTCATCGAAACTCACAGAAAGCTGGTCTGCACTTCCGGCAATGATAACCGCCGGTACGTCCGCATTGCCGTTTACCCGTACTTGAAGAGATTTGAATCGGGGAGATAAACATTTTTGCCGTGTATCGGTTTCTCCACGGGCATTTACGGCTTGGACTGCCAAAAAGATAAAAACAAGCGCCTTAACTGCAATATTCATTATGGCACTCTGTTATCACCTCTTCTATCAGCTCATTGCAACTTTTTTTACCGGGCACACGCAGCTCGCGGCATAAAAGTGAGCCGTTGCTTTCCTTGAATTTGCCGCATAGGCTCCTGACATGGCTGTAAAGTTCTTTTTTTGCAGCAGGATTCGTGTAATTCACGCATCCGTCAAGCATGACCATGGCGCTTACCGCACCGCAAACTTCGCCGCTGCCACCTATGCCTCCGCCGAATCCAGCCGTGAGCCGTTCAGTCATTTCAGGTGTGAGACCGTGGATGTCATCAAACACCATTGCCACGCACTGCGAGCATATATAACCTTGCTTCCTAAGTTCTTTCATCCGGGCAATGCGCTCCGGAAGAGTATATTTCGCTACCATATAATTGGTTCCTTTCCTTGTTTTTTAAGATAATCGTTTGCCAGTGAAAAATGGTGGTTGCCGAAAAAGCCGCGTGACGCGCTGAGGGGCGACGGATGAGGGGAGGTGAGTACAAGGTGACGGCTGCGGTCGATGAAAGCACCTTTTTTTGCCGCATACGACCCCCATAGTATAAAGACAATACCCGTTTTCTTTTCAGCAAGTACCCTGATGACCGCGTCGGTAAATTCTTCCCATCCTTTACCTTGGTGGCTTCCTGCCCGGTGAGGGGCAACAGTAAGAGTGGCGTTGAGCAGAAATACCCCTTGCTTTGCCCAGCGGCTCAAATCGCCGTCGTTAGGCATCGGGCTTCCGGTATCGGATGCAATTTCGCGGAAAATATTGACCAGGGAACGTGGAATAGGCACTCCGGGATTGACAGAGAAGCATAAACCATTAGCTTGACCAACATCATGGTAAGGGTCTTGCCCGAGAATAACAACCTTGACATTATCAAAAGGGCAGGAGTCGAATGCCGCAAATATTTTGCCGGCAGGAGGGAACGCCTGACCTTTGGCATATTCGCCGCGCACAAAATCTGTTAGATTCCGGAAATACTCCTTCTCCCACTCTTCTTTGAGCTGTTCGCCCCAACCGGGTTCTATTCTCACTTTCATTGCAAAATGTTTTTTGCAAATTTACGCAATTTTGAGTAATTTTGCAGTGAAATATAATGTAGGCATATATGCTTACGCAAAAAATGTTCCCGTAGTTCAATGGATAGAATATTGGATTCCGGTTCCAACGATTGGGGTTCGACTCCCCACGGGAATACCAGGCGGCTTCAGAGCCGCTTTTTTATTTCCTGGTAAATAATTAGAGCTTATTAATCGGACGGTAAAAGTTTTTTAGGTTCTATGTATAAAACTCACAACCCCGATGTTTCGTCTGCTAAGCAGGAACATCGGGGTTGTGAATTCCGGAATGTTGAGTCTTATTGTCCGGAATAAATAACATTTCAACAGCATTTGCGCTGCCATGATGTATGTAACGGTTTTTTAAACCTCCCTTAAAGCGGCTTGCAAGCCTTGTGTCGGTAGCGTTGTCTTCGTTGGTACGGTGTACGCTTCTTCGATTGGGCATTTAGGCTCTTTCAGGGTTTCATCTGAATTTGTCGCATCCGCCGTAGAGCCTTCGCATCGAACTTATCGGGACAGGGTCGGTTGGCAAGAGTGCTGTTTTCAGTTTTTCTTAATCACTGATCTCTATCAGCTTTGTACCTTTATAACAATTGTGTTACAATTTG
>DAAJ01000085.1 GCA_001701115.1 Bacteroidales bacterium GP2 | reverse complement strand
GCCTATGACCCCAATAAGGTGCTCCAGATGGTTGGCGCAACTGTAGGATTTGGTAAGCGACTGAAATGGCCTGATGACTTCTTTACATTCACAACTGAATTGTCATATAACTGGTATTACCTCAAGAATTGGGAATATCTGTATTATATGAACAACGGTTCATCCAACTCTCTTGTGCTTGGTCTTACTCTTGCGAGAAACAACATAGATAACCCGTTGTACACTCGTAAAGGTTCATCCTTCGCGCTCAGCATGCATCTCACTCCTCCGGCATCGCTCTTCGGCAAGAAGAATTGGGCTAAGCTCTCACAAGAGAATACCACTGAAGCCAAGAAGGAGCTTTATAAATGGATTGAATACTGGAAACTCAAATTCCAGAGCCGTACATACACCCCGCTTAATGATCCTTTAGGCAAATGGACATTCGTGCTTATGACCCGTGCTGACTTCGGTTTGCTCGGCAGCTATAACAAGTATCTCAAATCACCGTTTGAAACCTTCTATATGGGTGGTGACGGCATGAGCGGCTCTTATACCTATGCTACAGAGACTGTGGCACTCAGGGGTTATGACAACGGTTCACTTACTCCATGGGGTAGGGAAGGTTACGCGTATGCAAGGCTTGGTGTTGAGCTTCACTTCCCATTCATGCTCCAGCCTTCTACCACTATCTATGGTCTGGCATTCCTTGAAGGTGGTAACGCCTGGACGTCTGTTAAAGACTTCTCCCCCTTCAATCTCAAGCGCAGCGGCGGATTCGGTGTGCGTATCTTCCTGCCGATGGTTGGTCTAATGGGTATTGACTGGGGCTATGGCTTTGACAAAGTTTACGGTGAACGCGGTGGCAGTCACTTCCACTTCATACTTGGTCAGGAGTTCTAACATTTTTTAATAGCGTGAGAATAAACTTCGCTGACAGATGGCAGTCTTTTTATTGAAACGCTTGTAAATAACTTTAATAGAGTAAAATGAAAAAAATAGTAATATCATTATTTGCGGTTCTTGCTTGCGCCTTTGGGGCGTACGCGCAGAAATTCGCTTTGGTAGATATGGAATATGTGCTCTCCCACATCCCTACCTATGAGATTGCCAATGACCAGCTGAACCAGCTGTCACAGAAGTGGCAGAAAGAGGTAGAGGCTATAGGCAAGCAGGCAGAAACCATGTATAAGGACTATCAGAGCAATATGGTGTTCCTCTCAGATGAGCAGAAAAAGAAGCAGGAAGCGGCTATTACCGCTAAGGAGAAGGAAGCGATGACGCTCAAAAATAAATATTTCGGTCCGGAAGGCGAACTATACACCATGCGCCAGAAGCTGATGCAGCCTATTCAAGATGAGGTGTACAATGCTGTAAAGGCTGTTGCCGAGGAGCGAGGATTCCAGTGCATATTTGACCGGGCATCCGCATCTGAGATAATTTTTGCTTCACCACGAATAGATGTTAGCAGCGAGGTGCTTGCTAAGTTAGGATATTCCAAATAATTGGCGTATCTTTGCACAAATCAATGAAAGATTAACCACGATAATAATACGAATACAATGCTTAAGAAATTTATCGCCGCAATCATGATTGCACTTCCCGTTCTGGGATTCGCTCAGGGCAAGTTCGGAATCATTAAGACTCAGCCCATTATCGAGGCACTTCCTGAAACCAAGGAAGCTGCAACACAGCTTGAAACCGCATCATCCAAGTATCAGGATGAGTTCAAGAACTTTGAAGAAGAGATGAATAAGAGAGTTTCTGAGTACCAGGCACTCGGTGATGATACCCCCTCAATGGTTAAGGATCGTCGAATGAAAGACCTTCAGGATCTCAGCAACAAAATGAACGAATTCCGCTCAATGGCAGAACGTGACCTCCAGCGTCAGCAGGAACAGCTTTTTGCTCCTATCCAGCAGAAAGTTCACGATGCAATTATGGCTGTGGGCAAGGAAGGTAACTTTACATTTATTTTCGAGGACATGGTTCCTGTTTATACCGGCAACGATGTTGTTGACGTAACCGACCTCGTTAAAGCTAAACTCGGAATTAAGTAATCTTAATTTCGTTGAGATAGAAGAATTTTAGTAAGCGGTCTCGACCATTAGTTGAGACCGCTTCTTTTTTCAAAAGTTGAAATATAGCGGACATGGATTTGAAAACAGGTCCTATTGGAGTATTTGATTCTGGCTATGGTGGGTTGACCATTCTTAAAGAGATACGTCATCTTATGCCTCAATACTCGTATCTTTACCTTGGTGACAATGCGCGTGCTCCCTACGGCACCCGTTCTTTTGATGTTGTGTACCGTTTTACCCTTGAAGCGGTCACTGCATTGTTCGGAATGGGATGTCCCCTTGTAATCCTTGCCTGCAACACTGCGAGTGCTAAAGCACTCCGAAATATCCAGCAGCATGACCTCCCGGGAATGGAACCAGGCTTGCGTGTGCTTGGAGTAATAAGACCTACGGCTGAAAAAATTCAGTCATTGTCGCAAAACGGGCATATAGGTATTCTTGGCACGGAAGGGACAGTCAGCAGTGGCAGCTATGATATGGAGGTTGCTAAAATTGCCCCGGACTTTAAAGTTAGCTCAAAAGCGTGCCCTATGTGGGTGCCTCTTGTTGAAAATAACGAGGCGACCGGAGCTGGAGCGGATTATTTTGTAAAAAAATATGTGGATGAGCTTCTTGCCAAGGATTCCGATATTGACACTATAGTATTGGCATGCACCCATTATCCCATCTTATACCCTAAAATCAGGAAAGCAGTGCCTCAAAACATAAAAGTAGTAAAGCAAGGTGAAATTGTAGCGGAAAGTCTGAAAGACTACTTGAAGAGGCATCCTGAAATGGATGGGCGGATTGAAAGAGGAGGAGAATGCCGTTATCTTACAACTGAAAATCCAGAGAAATTTACCGGATTGGCATCAATTTTTCTTGATGAGAAAGTAGATGTCAGCCATATTGATTTATAAACAGCATAAAACGATTCTATTATGAGAATGGACGGAAGGCGCCGCAGTAACAATGTGCAGGACAGGCGCGGCGGAGGTGGTAAATCACTCGCACTTGGAGGTGGTATCGGAGCGGTTATAATCGCCGCGTTGATTGCTTGGATTTCAGGAGGCAATCCTTTGGACGTGCTTCTGTCAAATTCCGGGACATTGTTGTCCGGAGGACAGGGAAACACAGAATATGTTGCAGATGAGCAGGACAAGGAGCTTGAAGAATTTGCAGCTAAGATTCTTGCAGGCACAGAGGATGTTTGGACTCAGGAATTTAAGAAAATGGGGCTTGAATATGAGCCGCCTACGCTTGTGCTTTTCAATGGCTCTGTGCAGAGCGGCTGCGGTGGTGCTACTTCGCAGACAGGACCTTTCTATTGTTCCGCGGACAATAGTGTTTACCTTGATTTGTCATTCTTCAAGGAGATGCGCCAGACGCTTGGGGCTGATGGAGACTTCGCTTATGCCTATGTGATAGCGCATGAAGTTGGGCATCATGTGCAGAATCAGCTTGGTATTCTTGGACAAGCGCACCAGGCAATGAGTCGCGCAAGCGAAAAAGAATCAAATAAGATAAGCGTACGCTTGGAATTGCAGGCAGATTATTTTGCAGGCGTATGGGCGCACCATGACAATGAAATGTTTGGTTCCCTTGAGCCGGGAGATATTGAGGAGGCACTTGATGCAGCCCAGAAAATCGGTGACGATTACCTTCAGAAAAAGGCACGCGGCTATGCGGTTCCAGAATCATTCAACCACGGTACATCCGCGCAGCGTGAGCGGTGGCTGAAAAAAGGAATCCAGTATGGAACTGTTGACGGAGGAGACACCTTCTCTCCGGCGTATAATGCACTTTAATATTATCGCAATATGAAAAAAATTGTAATCGGAATTTGTTTTGCTGTTTGTTGCGCATTCACTTCTGGAGCACAAGTTGCGGAGAAAGAAAAATGCCTCAGCACTCGTTCTGCAGTGGAATCACTTATGAGAGCTGCTAAACCGACTCTCGATTTGGATACCACTATGACTGCCCAGCAGTTTTCAGAGTGGAAAAAACAGATGAGCAGCGAAATGGCGAGACTTATGCGCCACCCGGACGCTCCGGCGGCTCCGGCGGTTAAGGTGACGGAAGCTCAGCGTGACGGATATAAAATTGAGAAATGGCTCTCATTTCCGCTTCCTAATGTTGAGGTGCCATATTATGTGCTTATTCCCGATGGTGTAACCGCAAAAAATCCTGCGCCGGCAGTTTTGTGCATACCCGGTTTCGGTCAGACAAAGGAATTGGTTGCAGGGGAGAGAGCCGGTAATTACACGCTTGAAGGCGAACCTGATTCTGTTTTGCGTAAGGCTGCTATGGCAGTGCATTTCGCCAAGGAAGGACTGGTTGCAATTGCAGTTGATAATCCCAGTTTTGGTGAGCTCAGTGACAATGGAGTGGCTGATTATCTGGTTACATCAAGATTTCTTCTTGAACTCGGCTGGAGCTACCTTGGTTTGGCATCGTGGCAGGATAAAGTAATCCTTGATTGGATGAAGACCCAGCCGGAAATCAACAAGGACAGGATAATTGTTTGCGGATTCTCGCTCGGCACAGAGCCGCTAATGGTCCTCGGCATGCTTGACGATTCAATATATGCATTTGTATATAATGATTTCCTGTGCCGCACACGTGAGCGCGCATTGGTGATGAATAAGCCGGATGCAAACGGCAGAAGAGGCTTCCCTAACAGCGATGAGCACCTTATTCCCGAGTTCCTTACTGTTTTTGACTTCCCTGACATAGTAGCGGCACTTGCTCCACGACCTGTTATTTGTACGGAAGGCGGAATGGACCGCGATTTCAAGATAATATCAAAAGCATTTGATATTGCTGGCGCTCCGGACGCGTTTGAATACCATCATTATGCAAAGTACGCCGATGAAGCTAACAGGCAGTACCTTGACAGCCTGCCCACAGGGCTTGACCGTGCAGAATTTTTCCGTCTTGCAAATGTGGATTCTCCAAACCACTACTTCAAACTCGAATGGATAATTCCTTGGGTGCAGAACCTGCTTGGAACCAAAAACTAAATACCGTGTGTAAATCCAAGTGAAGCAACACTAATGGTTGCGGTTGGATCCGCAGCATGAACAGCATCGGCGCAGCTCAACAGGGTTGCGCCGGTTGTTATTACATCATCTACAATAAGAATATGTTTGCCGCGGATGGTTTCGGGATTCTCTACTGAAAAAATGCCCCGTGTATTTATCCAGCGTTCAAATGCGCCTCGACGTGTCTGTGTGCCGTGGCTACGCTTCGCGACAAGATTGTCACTGACAGGAATTCCTGTAATGCTGCTCAATCCGCGTGCAATTTCCCTGCTTTGATTGTATCCTCTCCGTAATTCTTTGAATCGGTGGAGCGGAACAGGCATTATGGTGTCTATGCCGTCAAAGAAACCATCGTGGTTTATCTCAGATGCAAATAAAGCTGCGAGTTCATATGCGAGTTTCGGACGATTATTGTACTTCGCGGTCTGAATCATTTTGGCATACGCATTATCCTTGTAATAGTAGAAGAAGGATGCAGCACGGCATATCGGAGTATGTCCTGCAAGACGTTTATGGATTTCGCTGAAATGTTGGGTGTGAAGATTTGTCCGCGGCATATCGGTAAGGCAGTGGAGGCATAGATTTTTCTCACCATGGACAAGGGTTGTCGCGCATACTTCGCACACCCTTGGAAAAATCATGGATAAGAAATCTTCAAACCATACCCTCATTCCCATATTGACCCGCTTTTAATTATTGATGAGACTAAAGATGGCTCAAAGCCCCTTGTAACTCCGAATCGAAAAAGTTTTGTTCTGCCTTCGTATGTGTTTCCCTCCTTTAATGTCCTTGCCTTTGCTTTCAATGCTTTTAGGGCTATTGCTTCATATTCATCTTCGTCAATCTCACCAATGGCGATTTCCGCTATGCTGCCGCTGATTCTCTTTGCCGCAAGATGGCGAATGATTTTTATCCGCCCCCAACCTGAAAACCGGTATTTGTCACGCGCAAATGCCTTGGCAAACCGCTCATCATCAATAAATTTTTCTGCGATGAGTGCCTTTAGGATTTTATCGGAAATCTCCGGTGCTACTCCCCATGTGTAAAGCTTCTGTGAAATGTCAAACGAGCATTGCTCAGAGCGTGCGCAAAGTTCCTGCAATCTTGCAAGTGCTTGCTGAGGAGTGATTTTTTTATTCATGAGTCGCTTTGATGAAGCGTTTCCGTGCTGATGAATCCCGGATAACCTCTATTTCAGTGAAATCATAACCCGAAATCAGTTTTTGAATGTTAGAGGCATACTCCGGATTTATTTCAAAGTATAGCATTCCTCCCTGTTTCAGTGAATTTGAGGCAAAGGCAGCAATAGGCTTGTAAAACCGCAACGGGTCATTATCCGGTACAAAGAGGGCTAAGCTCGGTTCATGTTCAAGCACATTAGGTTCCATGGCAGCCTTCTCTTTTTCCGTTATATAGGGTGGATTGCTGACAATTATATCAAATTTGTCCTGAACGGGAGTGATGGCAAGCACATCTTCCTGCACGAAATTAATTTTGACCTTGAGTGCAACCGCATTTTCTTTGGCAATTTTGAGTGCAGGAGCGCTTATGTCTATTGCCGTGACTGAACTGAATGGAAGATTACGGGCAAGGGCGCAGGCAATGCATCCTGACCCGGTGCATAAATCCGCAATTTCAAGGTCAGGCTTGTTTTTCCAATCACTAACGATTAAATCAACGAGTTCTGCAGTTTCCGGTCGTGGAATCAGTACATCCGGTGTAACCTTGAACTCCATGCCGTAAAAGTCGGCAATTCCGAAAATGTATTGTATCGGTTCGTCCTCAAGCAGCCTTTTCACAATGCTGTCTGTTTTGCCGATAATATACTCTCCCACCTCCTGTGCTCCTTTGAGCACAAGATCGGCGGGAGTATATCCTTTCAGCCTCTCGAAAATTATACGGGTCATCGCGTTTGCCTCTCCCGTAGGGTAGTGGGTCTGCAACCGCGCCCTTGTGTCAGCTGCGAGGTCTGAGTATGTTAGTATTCGTCCCACGGTTTGATTTCTATATCGTCAAGCGGGAGTGTGCAGAATGCATTGATGAATGCGGAAGCAAGACGCGCATTTGTCAGCAACGGTATATTGAGGTCTATTGCAGCCCTGCGGATTTTATGACCGTTTCCAAGCTCGGTGGGAGTAAGGTTTTTCGGAACATTCACAACAAGGTCAATCTCTTTGTCGTGAAGCATCTGCAATGCCTGCGGCTGCATGTCATTCTGGCTGGGCCAATACACTTTGATTGCGGGAATACCGTTGTCGTTCAGGTAACGGTGCGTTCCGGCAGTTGCGTAAATACGGTAGCCTTTGTTATTAAGCTGGTGGGCGGCATCAAGCATCGCCGCCTTCTGTTTGGCGCTTCCGGTAGAGAGCAGCACTCCTTTTTGGGGAATCCTTAATCCGACCGACAGCATTGCTTTCAACAGTGCCTCAGATGTGTCGACTCCTATGCAACCTACCTCACCGGTTGAACTCATGTCAACTCCGAGAACAGGGTCTGCACCCTGCAAGCGTGAGAAGCTGAATTGTGATGCCTTGATTCCAACATAATCCAAATCAAATGCATTTTTATCAATCCAGTTCCCGCCCCAGAAACTNNGAAGCGCCAAACAGAAGGCGGCGATTAACCTTTGTGGCTATGTCGATGAAATTGATTTTAAGGACTTTTGACACGAATGGGAAGCTACGGCTTGCCCTGAGGTTACACTCAATAACTTTGATGTCGTTGTTTTTTGCAAGGAACTGGATATTGAAGGGACCGGATATATTCAGTGCCGCTGCAATCTGCGAGGAAACCTTTTTGATGCGTCGCATAGTCTCCACATATAGTTTCTGGGGCGGGAACTGGATTGTTGCGTCGCCAGAGTGCACTCCCGCATATTCGATATGCTCGCTGATTGCATACACCTTGATTTCGCCGTTCTGGGCAACCGCGTCCATCTCTATTTCTTTTGCGTTCTGGATGAACTCGCTCACAACCACCGGGTGCTGCTTGCTGACATTCGCCGCAAGGCGCAGGAAGCGTTCAAGCTCATCGGTATTTGAGCAGACATTCATTGCGGCTCCGCTGAGCACATAGCTTGGGCGGACAAGTACCGGGAATCCGACCTCGTCAATGAATTTGTTTATGTCCTCGAAGCTCGTCAGCTCTCTCCACCGTGGCTGGTCAATGCCAAGGCGGTCAAGCATAGCCGAGAATTTGTTTCGGTCCTCGGCATTGTCAATGCTCTTGGCGGTGGT